>CAZKVA010000214.1:0-2844 GCA_964556035.1 uncultured Actinomycetota bacterium | reverse complement strand
TTCTAAAATAATATAGCAGACATTTAAATTACTATTTTTACATTGTTTAAATTTTATATCTGATATAGATAATGGAGATGATATTAATTTTCTCTTTAAGGGTATAATTATCTGGATAATTATAAGGAAAGTTATTGTATAATATTTCCAGAATAGGTGAAGGAGAGAAAATATTATTTAGGAGCTTAAGAATAATTGATAAATAATTATTAAAATAATCATTGAAAACAGGGGAGGAAATCCTAATGGGAGTTACAAAAAAATATAAGTTTGGGGGATGGGAAAATTGTGTGAAACTGGAAAATGATGAGATAGAACTAGTAGTTACTACTGATATCGGACCCAGGATAATACGTTTTGCCTTTAAGGATGGCCAGAATCTTTTTAAGGAATTTAACGACCAGATCGGAAAGACAGGCGGGGATGAGTGGAGGCTCTACGGGGGACACCGCCTGTGGCATGCTCCTGAAGAAGTCCCCAGGACATATTTTCCCGACAATGATCCTGTAGGCTTTGAGTGTAGTGGAAATACAGTCAAGCTGATACAGGATACTGAGACCACAACTGGAATACAAAAAGAGATAGAGATCACGCTTGACCAGAAGGAAAACAGTGTAAAAGTATTGCACCGCTTAATAAATAAAAACCTATGGGAGTTAGAGCTTACGCCCTGGGCCCTATCGGTCATGGCAAATGGCGGAAGAGCTATAATTCCCCAGGAGTCTTATCAGGCCTGGGAAGAAAACAAACTTCCGGTAAGATCGATGGTTATGTGGTCCTATAATGATATGAAGGATCCGAGATGGATATGGGGCTCAAAATATATTCAGCTCAAACAGGAGCCAGAGGCAAGGACCAGGCAGAAACTGGGATTAATAAATACACCTGGATGGGCAGGGTATTACCTGAACGGAGAGCTCTTTGTAAAAAGATACGGATATGATCCGGATGCAGATTATGTGGATCTTGGCTGTAATACTGAGATCTATACCGATTGGGATATTCTTGAAGTAGAGACACTTGGAGGAAAGATGCCAGTAGCACCCGGAGGATCATTAGAGCATCTTGAGAGATGGTATTTATTTAAAGCAGATCTCAAAGAAGATGAAGAGTCACTGGATAATGATCTTAAACCGCTAATAGGCAGGACAAGTTTTTAATAGAGTACTAATCTTCGATTTGAATATCCAAAGTGTGGTGAACATATTAGGATAATAGTCCTGTATTATTACATAAAATATGTAAAAATAACCCCGTATTATTACAATAAATGTATAAGGATTTCACATAAAATCTGTTACAGTCCCTTATGAAAAAGATAATAGGAAGTAAAATAATAATATATGCCTTTTTTATTAAATTCGTCCTTTTTACAGGAAAAGGTATTATTTCCCCTCTAATACCTTTGATATCAAAAGAACTTGGTGTCGGTTTGGACTATATTGGATCAATCATATCCCTCAGTGTAATCGCACTTTTCTTTGTGTCACTTACTACAGGAAATCTAATAGAAGTAATAGGTATCAAAAAAGTCATATATATTGGATTTGGTTTGAACTTGGTGGGTTCGATATTATTATTTTACTCTAACACATTTCCAGTGTTTGTCATTGCCTATTTCATTATGCGGCTTGGTATAGGGATGATTGCTATAAGTCTCCTTTGTCTGATTAGTACCTCTTATCCTAAAAGAAAGACTTCAAGTCTTTTAAAAGCTGGTTTTGGTAATACTGCGGCATCTATTATCTCCCCACTTCTCGTAAGCCTGATTCTTTTTCTAGATTCAGATTGGAGATATTATTATCTAATTCATCCAATATTTCTTTTAATACTTGCTCTGATATTATGGAAAACTGAGATCCCCCGGCATTTGAGAGTTGATACAAGTATAAAAAAACTGTTTTCAGCCAATAAGAAGATAATAACTAATCCAGCATTTATTATCTGTGGTATGATAATATTATTTTATGCATCAGTGATGAACACTTTTCGAGATTGGTTTACTTCGTATTTTACCAGTATTAATATTGGCATAGATATAAGCTCAATATTTTTATCTATCTTCGGTCTGGCAATTTTTTTTGGCATGCTTCTAAGAAATAAATTAATACAGTATTTTAAGAAAAAAAGACTTTTATTCTTCAGTTTTATTATTTCTTTCTTTTTACTCCTGGGTATCCTTCTGATAGATAATATTGTAACCAAGGTTATTCTTATATTCCTTTTTGGGGTAGCGGCCGCGGGTAACTTTACACTAACTTTTACTATAAGTTCAGGGATTCTTCCCAAATATACCAATACTGCAACTGGTATCACTGTAGCTTTTGCCAATGCAGGAGTGATTTTTTTCCAGTACTTAACGGGATATATGTTGGAACATGTTTCCGGGAACAGTATGATTTATATAAATACATCACTTATGTTATTACTCATAGCCCTAACAGCAATTCTGAACTATCACAAGAAGTTTCAGATAGAATAATAAATAAAAAAATGAATCTGGACAGAGTATTTTTCCTAATCCCTTCTTATCCTATATGTATATACCATTCCATTATGATGATTTTTATATTTTCTACACCGGATAACCTAAATTACGTCAACTTTTAGGTGTTATAGAATTGTGTTTTATAAGCAAATCCTTATAAATGAATAAAACTTCTTAATCGGATAATGGAGTCGACTATGGTAGCCTCAAATAACAAATTTCGAACAGATATTAGAGAAATTAATTGAGCTTCATGAGTATCAGTAGTGTGACTAGCTTGATATTATTGATAATTGCTAATCAAAAGTATAAAATTTTGAATAAATATTATAGGATATTTAAATATCTCTAAATAT
>CAZKVA010000213.1:0-2894 GCA_964556035.1 uncultured Actinomycetota bacterium | reverse complement strand
TAATGCTGTGGTCTCTTCAGCTAAGCAACTATTACCTTTTTTGCTTTTAATGAATCTTTAAATTTATTAAAATTACACTTATAGTTTTCTTTTTCGAGATCTATTTTTTCTTTATTAATCCACCCACAATCTCTACACAAACATCTTTCTGCTCCTATCTTTGGATCATATTCTACATTAAATCTTCCACACTCCTTACATCTCTTCATTTTAATTCCCTCACTTCTTAGTGATAATGTTTTAAATTAAATTAATAAAGCAAACATATGTTCGTATTTAATATATCCCATGCTTACTCATTTGTAAATACAATAATTAGTTAATAACTAAAAAAATATTATTTTCATAAGTTAATATGAGCCCTTTGAGCCGTTTATGAGCCCTTTAATTTATATGAGGTCCCTTTGCCAGTAACACCAAATTTCTGTAGAACTAACTTTTTAATAAGATCCTGTGTTGAATATCGGGAGTCCGAACTATCAAATTATTTGATAAAATGAAATTTTGATGCCAGATACAGCGGCAATTGAGTTTTGATCTTATCTTTTGATATTATTGGACGGCCGCTAAACAATATTGCATTTTTCGGAGAGTATTTTTCGATATAGACTCTCAAACTTTTTGCCTTTGTATTTATCCCGGCCTTAACTTCAATCGGAATGATATCTTCATTATGCTCGATTAAAAATTCGATTTCAGAGTTATTTTTACTCCATGAATATATTATTTTATCAAAATGAGAAGTTAATTCAGTAAGCACAATATTTTCTGCAAAATATCCCTTATAAGAACCATAGTTATAAGAGAAAATTATCTTTGGTGAGAGATCAAGCATGCATCCCAATATTCCTGAATCAAACATGTACAGTTTAAATCTTTTTTCTTCTGAATAAGCCTGTAATGGAAATAAAGACCTGGTGCAAATTGGCACTTTTATAACCAATCCTGCTTTTATTAGCCATTCTATAGGTGCTTCAAGTACAGAGTACCTTGATGCATTAGATAAAACATCTTTAAAAACGAATTTTTTTATTCCTCCTGATTCTCTTGCAAGCTGAATTGGGATGTTTTTAAAAACAGCCTCTATTTTTACTGATTTGATTTTTCCGGAATGTTTTGCAATATCATCAATATAATCTTTTAATAATGCTTTTTGAAGTTTGCGCACAAGAGAAAATCCCTCGGCCGGAGTATTAATTTTTTCCCTGAAGAGCTTAACAGCTTCAGGAAGTCCGCCTGTTATCATATAATATTTAAAAAAAGTCCAGATTTTTTGATGCAGTGGCTCTATAAGAGTTTGTTTTAAAGATAATGAGCTTATCAATTCAACAAGCCGCTCCTGTTTTAAAGCTTCTAAAAATTCATCAAAATTCATTGGATAAAGTTTAACCCGGCTTATTTTACCAACTGGAAAAGATTCATTGCTTAATCCTAATCCCAGTAAAGAACCTGATGCTGCAATATATGCCACTGGTAATTCTTGTGCAAAATATTTTAATGAAGTAAGAGCTTTTGGACATTGCTGAATTTCGTCAAATATTACCAGATCTCTGTTAATATCAATATCAATATCATTAAGTATCCCGAGATCTCTTAAAATTCTTTCTGGTTTTAAGTCTGGATCAAAGACCTTATTTAAAGCAGGATTTTCCATAAAGTCAAAAATATGATAATTTGAAAATTCTTTTTGTCCAAACCTTTCAAGACAATATGTTTTTCCAACCTGGCGGGCACCCTGCAGTAACAGAGGTTTTCGCACCGGTGATCTTTTCCATTCAAGTAATTCTTTATATATCTTTCTTTTCATATACTCTCTTTAAATTTCATTCAGACAAAGTACTTATTAAAAGCCAGGCTGAGTTATTCAATAACTCTGCTTAGTGAAAAATATAGCATATAAAAATAATAAAATACAGTATTTCGTATGAATAAATGATGTTTGCTACATTTATTCATACGAAAAAATGTAGCTTAAAGTTCTCATATCTCCCCTTACTTTTGAACCAAATAAAATCAATTCCACTTCAGGGAAGCTTTTTAACTTGTGAGAGTCCCAAAAGCAAGTATTATTTTTTGAGGATGTCACATTGTGATAATTTGCTGGTTATAACCTGGGATAGGGAAACCGAAGAAATAATCCAAGGAAAGAGGATTATGCTTGAGCCTTTACGGAAATGGCTTTCTGGACCCATAATTAAATACCACTAATTCGAACCCTTGCCGGTCAGCACTATCTTCACTGTTGCCAGCAGTATCGGAATATCAATAAATAACGATGAGTCGAAAACATACCGATGGTCAAATTCAGCCTTCTCTTCGATTAAGACTTCTTTATTTAAAAAGCCTGTGGACAAGAATCCTTACCCTGATTCTTTCTTTTTATCCTTTAAAATTTTTCTCGGCAATTTCTCGGCAATTTCTCGGCAACAAACTAAGCCAATGTATAGTATCTACCCTTTTGCGCTCCCACAGCTTTAATTAAATCCTTCTTTACTAATTCGCTTAAGTAGCTTCTTGCAGTACGTTCAGAGACATTAAATATATTCTGACACTCTCTAGTAGTTATTTTTAAATTTGTTTGTAAATATTTTAAAATTTCAATTTGTCTTTCATTTAGAAAAACCTGTCCCCTTTTATCTTTAAGTCTTCTATCAAGACTTAACTGAAGAACCGTATCCTTAACTTTATTCATGCTGACTGCAACACCCTCACAGAAATACTCCAGCCATTTTGTCGTATCCAGCGTTTTCTGATCTACCGTTTGTAACGCACCATAATACCTTCCTCTTTCCTCATTATAGTAATCATCCAGTGCAAAGAATCTTTTAGTATCGAAACCTTTTAGGAACTAAAGCGAGAATCCTTAGGTTTTTCAAATCCGGGATGAGAGCGCC
>CAZKVA010000212.1:0-2926 GCA_964556035.1 uncultured Actinomycetota bacterium | reverse complement strand
CTGCTTTTGGGCGAAAGAGCAATAATCGGTTCGAACTTGCCATTGCCTTTCTAAATGACACCAACCAGGCCGAAAAATACGCTCAACAAGAAAATCCTGAAAGGATTCGGGATTTTCTCAAAAAGGTTGGTTCGAACTTCCGCATTGCCGACCGCACGCTGGTCTGCGATTTTAAAAATGCCTGGATTATAGCGGAAAAATACCATGAAGAGGCGCAGCGCGCCGGGGCAACTTCTTATGATTTTGCAAAAAGTGAAAGATGGCTGGGGATAGAGGATTCGAACCATAAATAATTTATGTATAATTATGTAAATATAAGTATTTAAATAAGTATTAAGATGGCTCCCCACACTGTGCGATAGCAAGAACTTTTAAAATACTGGTTAAAATAGAGTATTAATATAACTTCACATATTGAACGCTTTAGAACTCCAGAAATATTAAATATAATTCAGCATACAGATATAGTGAAATTAGATAATAGATAATCATTAAGCAAGTCAAACCCAAACGAAATAAATATATTATAATACCTCAGCAATAACTGCGCATTGATGACCACTGATCCTGCCAAAGGATTTACCGTTACAAAGGGTCAGATAAAGTTTTTCCAATTCTTCTGGAGTATAATTCTTTATAACCTTAAATCTCCATTTTTTTAGAAATTTATTTATTCCTCCTTCAGGTATTCCAAAATGGTATGGTTCCTCATATTTGGACACTAAATTGACTATTTCTTTTGATCCATAATATTTATAATTGCCTTCAATGACTTCTTTGTAAATATAAGTAAAAGCAATAAGGCTTCCCCCTATTGAATTATTTTTTATAAAAGTCAAAGTAGAATCAACAGCATCCCCTGTAAGATACTCAGTTACACCTTCCCATATGAAAAGATTTTTCTTACCTATCTGGAATCCCGATTTAAATAACTTGTCATCAAGATTATTTTTATTAAAATTAACGGCAACAAATTGCATTCCATAAGGTATATTTATATTTTTGTCTTTTAATATTTTTATCTTTGTTTCCTGAGTTGGCGCTACATCCACCTCAAATATTTTTGTATCTTTTATATAATCAATAAAACGGTAAGGACGCGAGTCAAATCCTGCACCCAAAATAATTATCTGATTGAAATTCTCATCAAGAGCCTCCCTGAATATCTCATCAAAAAGAAAAGTCCTGGAAATAACCCACTCATAAGTTCCAGGTATATATTTTTTTAATAATGGTAGTAGAATTGATGATAAATTTAGCTTCAATCTTGCTGAACCAATATGAAATTGTTTTGCAAGATAATCGGGCCCTTTAAGCTTCCTTTCTTTGTTCGAACAGGCCCTAAAGTAGGTTACAGACCCTGCCGTATCTGAAATATTTTTATCAATATTTTGTTCACTGTATTTTTTCACGCTACAAGACCCCCTTTAACATTATTTCATAGATTTGTTTTATAAAGATTTCGTCTAACTCGTCAGTTGTTTTATCTATGTTAAGCATTTTTATATATTGCTCCCTGTATCTTAACCAGAAATGTATCGAACCAATAAGAACAGTTAATGGTACAATTAGTTCTACATCTTTTTTTAGAATACCTAGTTTCTGAAGTCGCTTCCCCATTTCAACCATTTTACCTGTAATCTTAGCTTCGTTTTCCACAATATCATTTTTACCCTCAAGGTATGACCATAAGGATATCCTGTTGTATGTTTTGTCATTTTTATAAAAATCAAATACTGTCTTAATACCCTCAAGCATCACTTTTTTTGGTAAACCAATCATCTTAAGATTTGTCTTCAATAAATTACCATAACGCTTAGCAATTTTTTCCCTTACAGCTTTATAAAGATTTTTCTTTGTTTTATAGTGATATAAAATTAATCCATCTGATATACCTGATTCATCTGAGATCATTTTGATAGATGATGTATTGAATCCATATTTAGCAAAAACTTTTTCTGCTGAACTTAATATTTTTTGTATTGTTGAATCCTTATCTCTAATTCTTTCTTTTGCACACATATCATTTCACCTTTATAAATTTACTTAATACTAAGTAAGTAATATCATTTGTTTTTAATTATGTCAATAATATTTTTAATAAAAATGATAACTTGAATAAAAGGAGTATATTAGAACTATTACTGCCTTCATGTGATAAAACTTTTGTAGGGCTAAATAATTATAGTTTTTTTTAAACACAAAAATTGGGAAAATAAAAATTAGGAAACGTTATTTTAAAAGTCTAAGAAACAAAATACCTTATATCAAATCATTATGATAGTCTTGAAGCGACTTTACAACTGTCTCCCCGGCTTTTCTGGCTACAATACCTTTCGCGGTCGCAATTGCCGCGGTTGCTGTGGTGATATAGGGTATTCTGTAATTTATAGCTGCCTTTCTGATATACGAGTCATCGTGCTGACTTTGCTTGCCTATGGGTGTATTGATGATTAATTGGATTTCATTGTTTTTTATAGCATCAACTATATTCGGTCTGCCCTCGTAGACTTTAAGAATTTTCTCTGCTGCAATACCACTATTCATTAAATGTTTGCATGTGCCATCCGTTGCTATTATCTTAAAACCAAGCTGACTAAAGAGTTTAGCAGCCACAGTAATTTGTATTTTATCCACTTCGGCTACTGTAATCAGCACATTACCTCTTGAAGGCAAAGGCTGCTGTGTGGCTTCCTGCGCCTTGTAGAAGGCAAGGCCGAATGACTCGGCTAACCCAAGAACTTCACCTGTTGAACGCATTTCCGGTCCCAGCAGAGGATCAACCTCCTGAAACATATTAAAGGGGAATACCGCTTCTTTGACACCAAAATGAGGAATTGTCTTTTGCTGTAAGTTTAAATGGGCTAGTTTTTTCCCAAGCATAATCTTCGTTGCTAACCGTGCCATAGGGATACCACAGACCTTC
>CAZKVA010000211.1:0-2950 GCA_964556035.1 uncultured Actinomycetota bacterium | reverse complement strand
CCTCGTCCTGCAAACTTAAATGAATTATTAAGGGATCTGTTGTGGTCACCTATTTGTTTCTTTGCAGATCTTCTTATTTCCTGTCTGATGTTCATTATCCCCATACAATACTATAAAAACAGAATAAAGTTAATATCAATTCTATTAGGACTACTATCCTATTATATTAGGAACAGGCAGTTGTCCTTCAACTATAGTATCTACAGGGAACAATCACCTGAAAATTATATCAACTTAATTTCCTTTTATTAAAAAACAGGGTTGTAGATGAAAATAGAAGAAGTATAAAAAAGAAATACAGGGGGAACCAGATAAAATTCAGTAGTTCAAAATTCCCAAAAATATACTGTATTATAAATACTATCAGCAGAAATATTATTGACATCATAAGAGCTACAAGGCTTGACCTTGTTATATCCTGATATTGTTTTTCATCATACCACTCGCCGGTCTTCTCCCTAAGTTTGACTATCAACCAATAAAAAACAATCAGAATATAAGGTATCACTGCTATTAAACTTGACGTTAATATCCCTGATTTTACAGCCCAGACAGGCAGATCATAGAATCTTAAATAGAATATAGAAAAAATTGTGATTAAAACCATGCCTGAGATCCCGCTCAAGATCCCTATATATTGTGCATTAATAAATACTGAATCGTCCTTTAATACAATCTCTTCACCCTTTTTCCTGACCGATTTTCTGCTGGATATAAGAAGTACGATCATAAGAATATAGAATATAAGATGCAGCAGCTGGCTTAAGAATAGGATATTAAACTCTCCTGGCAGTTCAAAAACATATTCTTTGGAAATATCACTCATAAGCGCAGAATCTCCTAATAACATCAACAGGGAAACAATGCTAGTAAAAAACAGGAATGCACGGAGAAAGTTATCCCTTTTAAAGAATTTTAACTCCAGGACAAGGGTAAGTATTGCAGCAAGATGAAAAAATCCAAATATGACATACGCTACTGCTACCGGGATCGAAAACCTGGTCACAAAGCTTTCAACATCCCCCATACCGATGATCATATTCCTTAGCAATATAAAGAAAGTATTTGTTAAAATAAGGCCTGCTATTGAAATCAAACACAGGACCAGGGTTGTATTATTACTAATTTTAATCAATCTTTTCATTTTTCTCTTACTCCTTTACCTGATCTTCTTCCAGATAAAATATTTCTTCTACAGATTTATTAAAATAATTTGCAATTTTTAGTGCAAGTTTTACAGAAGGATTGAATTTCCCGGTTTCGATGGAATGTATGGTCACACCCCGCAAATACTAACTTTTAACTTGGAATAGTTTCTAGGGATATAATAGATTTCCTTTTTCTATCCTAATATCACTTTTATTGATTTTCTTTATTATAGCATCATTGGTTAAAAGTTTTCTTTTAGAACCTTTAAACTTTAAGACTGAATGTGAATTCACAATACCCATTCTTAGCGATAATTCCATATCACTGGTTTTTATCATTCCAGCCAGAAATGATGCAGCAAAGCTGTCTCCAGCTCCGGTCGCCTCAACTACTTTAATATTTTGCGGGAAGACTTTGAAATACAAACCTGTGTCATCAGCACCATATACCGGGTTTTTACCATCAGTTATTATTGAAATTTGGGGTCCTAACTTCTTCAGATCCCGTAATTTTTCATAAGGTCCTTTTTCTCCTACAAGAAGGGTGGTTTCTTCCATGTTTGATATTAGTATTTGGGTGTTTTCCAATATACCCTTAATATATTGTTCCCCCTTCTCACAAAGATAATTGCTGGGATTAAAACATATCTTGATATTATTTCTGGAAGCAAAATCTGAGAGCTTTCCCAACGTTTTTAATGATTTATCCAGCATGCTTGAAAAATAAAACCATCTAGTTTTTAATTTTTTTAGATTTATTTCCGAAAAATCTAGATTATTGTTGGCACCCTTATAACTTAATATAGTCCTTCTTTTTTCCAAGCTATCTAAAATTACTGAATAGCCAGTTTTTTCTTCTGGATTTTTACTTATTGAACCTAAAAAATCCACATTTTCATCTTTTAGTTCATCTAGTATTTTTAATCCGTTTTCATCATTTCCAAGCTTACCAATATATGCTACCTTTAAACCTAACCGAGAAAGAGCAACAGCGGAGTTGGTGCCTCCTCCACCAGTAGAAAAATCAAGAGTATCTATTAGCAGTTTTGATCCTACTGGATAGGATATATAGCCTTCTTCACCATCTTTTGTTTTTATAGATATGGATTCAGATCTGTCTGTATATACAAATACATCAGTAGTACTCGAACCAACTGTTATAACATCATACATTGTTTCTTATCCTTTAAATATTTTATGCTGATTTTTTATAAATTCTATAGCTTCTTCTACTTTTTTATCCTCACTTAAATAATACTTGTCTAGTGGTTTTAGCATTTGATTCAATTCGTAGACAAGAGGTATACCAAGAGGGATATTTACTTTAGCGATCTCATTACTACTTATTCCATCAAGATGTTTTACCAGAGCTCTGAGACTGTTCCCATGACTTACAAGAATGACTTTCCTTCCGGATTTTATATTGGGAGCAATAGTCTCATACCAGTATGGAAGAATTCGATTAACCGTATCTTCTAGAGATTCTGAAATAGGCAGTTCTTTTTGGCTTAGTTTATAATATTTTGGATCACCCCCTGGATATCTACTATCATTCTTATCAACTTCTGGGGGGCGGGTCTTATAACTTCTCCTCCACTTAAGGACCTGGATTCCACCATATTTTTTAGTTATTTCTACTTTATTTAAGCCCTGCAGGGCGCCATAAAATCTCTCATTAAGTCTCCATGACTTTCTTTCCGTAATCCACATCAGTCCCAAGATATCCAGTACTATCCAAAGAGACCTGATGGATCTTTTAAGCATTGAAGTAAAAGAAATGTCGAAAACATAACCATCTTTTT
>CAZKVA010000210.1:0-2982 GCA_964556035.1 uncultured Actinomycetota bacterium | reverse complement strand
AATGTTTTCATTAATAGTTTATAGAAAATATTAGTATTGGCCATATATAAATGTTAGTGTTAATATATTAATTAATATATTAATTAATACTAAATATAATTTTAAAATAAGGATAATAATTAAAAGCAAAATGAGAATTAAAACATTTTTAAAATTTATAAATATATCTTTTTTACTGGTATCTTTAATAATAATATGCTTGCTTTCAGGTTCCTGCTGCTATGACTTTGATAAGATTTCGAAATCAATTGAAGAATCCATAAAGGATGAGTTATCTGATGAATTTATAACTGAAGAGATAATATCTTCTGAGGAAACTATTATCAGTGATGGTTCCATTGAAAGAGTTGTCGAAAGGACTTCATCGGGTATGGAAATGTATGTATCGCAGGAAGGATCAGATGGCACTTATTTTGAGAAAGGGAAATCAGTATCTTTTTCAGCATTGAGCCTGGTAGATCCAGATAAGGATCAGCTTAAATTTACATGGGAAATTGCTGGCAGAAAAGGGCTCGAAGGAGAAAAAACATCCTATATATTCAATGAAATAGGTGATTATACCATAAGATTGAATGGAAAAGGTGAAAACTACGATGACTATGTTTGCAAGACTATACAAATATTTGAAACAGCTGGATCGATTATTCTTTTAAAAGAGCATACGTGCAGTCTTAAAGTTGAATATTCAATCTTAAATGATGGTCCCGGAAAATTAAGCGGGGTCCAATGCAATATTGAAGTCCCAAAGACATGGAGGCCCTTTCAGATAATTAATGATTGTTCAAAAAATAGTGAAGATGCTGAAGAAGTAGAGGATGATATTGGAAATCTTTTCTATCATTACGAATTAGGTGATCTGGCTGATGGTGAAGCAGCTTCAGTAGAAGTAATTTATGATTTAGCAATATATGAATTTGATGATAAAGGCTATGATAATATTTTTGCAACATTCGATGCTGATGATGAGGACCTTGAGCTGTATACCGAAAGTGAATCATATATTGACAGTGACTCTCCTATGATAATTGAAGCAGTAGACGAAGTAATCGGAAGCGAATCAAACCCTTATTTGATTGCTGAGAAACTATATAATTATATTGCAGATAATCTCGACTATGATTTTAAGTTAGCAGCAAATGATAACAGACAATTATTTAAGGCTTCAGAAATTTTAGAAAGAGGCAGGGGAACATGTATGGATTATTCTATTGTCTATGCAGCAGTTTGCAGAGCTGCCGGCATACCGGCAAGATATGTATCAGGGGTTCCGATAACTGTTATATCCGGTGCACTTAACCAGGAAATATTTGAGGGCCATGCCTGGAATGAGATCAAACTACCGGAATATGGCTGGATACCATTAGACATTACCTGGGAAAGCGGTTTTCTAACTCATAATTATTGTCTTGACTTAAAAACTCACGAAGGTTTGGAATATGATTATTCCAGTTTTTATTATCATACATCAGGTGATGGAACTGAGCCTGAAATTATAATCGATTATAGTTATAGCGTGGATGGCATAGATCAATCTGACCTTGATTGGGCCTCATTTTCTGAATATATTGAAATTTTTAATCAGTAAAAGCAAAATTTATAGATAGACTATTGTATTGAAATTAAGACATTATTATAAAAATGATATGAGACAACATAAGTTGCTCTAATAAGAAAGGATAAGATTATTATGAAAAGAATATATTTAAAAAAATTTTTGGTCCTCTCGCTGTCAGTAATTTTTATACTTAGCCTTGTACCTCTTACAGCTTCCTGCACGCCAGAGCTTTCTTTTGAAGATCTGGTTATCTGCGAGGACATGAACGAGGATACATTTGAGCCGGTAAATGTTAAAAATGAATTTAACATTGAAGTAAAAAAGATATGCGCATGCATAGAATATTCTGGTGTCAAAGGAGAAGATAGTTATCGATTCAGCTGGACAAATACCGATACAGGAGAAAATGTTCTTGATAAAACTGTAAAATATGCTGAAGGTGAAAGCGGTTACTTTGATGGGTGTGCATATTCTTATATCAGTCTGACTGGAGAAGGTAAAATTGTACCGCCAGGAGATTATAAAGTAGAGTTTTATCATAGCGGGGAGCTGATAAAGACTGCTGATTTTATAGTTAAAAGACCTGAAGTCAAGATCTCAGAAGTAGCGCTTGCAAATCAGGTAGATGAAGATTTTGCCCCTGTAAACAGAACACAGCAATTTAGCCCCACAGAGATCGTATATGCCTGTACTAGAATCAATTATTATATTTTAGGGAATAGTCTTAAAGCAAAATGGTATGATGACAATAATAATTTAATTGTAGAGACTGCAGTTGATACTGACGCGGATCTATATGAACCAATATGGGTCGCCTTTACTTTTGAAGGAGAAGACGGATATTTACTGCCCGGTGCCTATACTGTAGAAATATATTTAAATGATAATTTATATGGTACATATGATTTTGAGATTACAAATACATATTCTAATGACAAATATGGTGTATTGTTTACAGTGCCGGATGGCTGGACATATACAGAAATAGATGATGCTGATAGCCTTGAAGTAAATCTGGTTGCACCATCTGAGGATTTACCTGAAGGTTTTCTTTTTATGGTCAGCTCTACTGACAGTTATCTTCCAAAAGAGCAATTACCAGAGTTTGCTGATGAAATGAATTCTGGAATAGCAGTTGACAATAACTGGGAATTGATTGATATACAGGAAAATGAGTCTGTAACAGAGAATGGTATACCATACTGTAATTTTGTATATGTATATAACGACAAAGACAATAATGAATGGGTCACAGCGACAGCATTTTTTGAAAATGATAATAGGCTTTATATATTATTTGCTACAATAAGGTCTGATTATTATGATGAGGGACTGTCTATATGTTATTGTATTATAGATTCACTGCAACTTGATTAAATGATCACTTCTTAAAACTTAAATTTCTTTTTAATAATAAGTTTAATACA
>CAZKVA010000209.1:0-2988 GCA_964556035.1 uncultured Actinomycetota bacterium | reverse complement strand
TTCAGAGATTTGGTTACCCTCCTCCCCGCTATCCAAGCTACAGGGCTTCTGGCTTTTACCCTGACAGGACTATCTCCTGTTGAACATACCAGCTTAAGCTGGACACACAATCCGGTTCGAAATTTGTTACTTGGGGCTACCATTTCATGTTGGTGCAAGATCAGAGGGTTTCAGATTTTTTAATCTTTTAGCATTTTGTCTTTTTTATTGTTAATATTCTATCATTATGGTCAGCCCTAAAAACAGCATAAACATATGGAGTTCTGTAAAAGGATATCTCTTGCAGACGCCGAATTTCCTTACATTATTTCTAATACCGATTGCCTTTCTTTCCATAGGACCTATACTGATAGAGATCGGAAAAGAATTTAATACCACCCCAGCAAATATAAACCTAATCTTTACTTTCTTCCCAATGGGTATGGTAGCCGGCCAGCTGACCTCGACCTTTTATAATAGGCGCTTTAAAAGATCAACCATCATACTAACTGCTTACTCAATTATGCTAGCAATAAATGTTTATTTATTTTTTTCAAAAAACCTCTATGTTTATTTTATTTTAAGCTTATTCGAAGGATATATGCTGGGCATAAACTATGTGCAGTCTTCAGAGAACATACTTGCCTGTAGCATTAAAAATAAGGACAGGCTTTTTATTTTGATGCTCAGTTTTTATCCGATAGGTGCCTTGATAGCGCCTCTAATTTCCTCGGGACTAATAAACAATGGTGTAAATTGGAGATATACATTTATTATAATCGCTATTCTGATACTTTTAACTGCAATCCTTTATATCCTGATATCGCTCAGAGGCCAGAATAGGATCATTGCAAAAGAGGTTCAGCAAGTCCCGATCAAAGAGATCTTTGTAAACAGACAAAAAAATATTATATTTGTGGTCACTCTTCTGATGGTAGCAATATATGTAATTTCAGAGACAGTTATCTCTACATGGACACCCACCTATTTAAGGCTTGCTAAGGGGCTTGATATAAACAGTGCGGCGCTGAGTATCACTGTCCTGATGATTTTTATAATAGTTGGTAGGATCATAGCTGCTATAGTTGCGGGTAAATTTAAGGCAAAAATAATCATGCTCGTACTTTCAGCTATTGCCATTATTTCAGTGATTTTCGTTTTTATGGCAAACACAAGGTTTTTGGTGTTTGCTGCAATGGCCCTAGCAGGCATAGGCTACTCAGCAATGTATCCCCTCATAGTATCATCCGGCAGCACTATCTATGAAAAAGGAAGGGGTCTTCTTGCCTCTATCATTTTTGCATCAGCATATTTTGGTAAGTCTCTTGCCCCTTATATTACCAAATTGATTGCAGAATTTAATCTTTCCTTTTCGATAACTGTGTCTATGATTTTTTCAGGAATTTCCGCATTATTGATATTATTTCTGGTCCTCTATGAAAGAAAAACCAAAATTGTAACTCTTCAAATCTTATAAAGAAATCCCTTTAGGATCTATACGAGAATGAGAAAATTCATGATAGTAAAATAATCCAACAATTAGAAGAGAAAAAAAGTTTTCAGAGCCTGAATTTCTTAGCATTGAAGACATCTTAGAAGAGTAATTTATTATACAAATTAATTAGTTCCTCTAAAATCTGGTTCGTAATTTGTTACTTGGGGCTACCAGTAAATTATATTTGGTTCTTGATTAAATTCCAAGGCAACACACTTGCTAACATCATAGCACATTTACTTTAAGTCTTTAAATTTCAAAAATCCTTGTATTGCATTCTATATATAATATACTTGTTTTTTTGATAAAATATACCAGAAAACTTATATTAACAATCTACAACCATAAGTCACCATGTCTGGAAGGATGAAATAATGAAAAACAATAAATTAGTAGATATTACAAATAAAAATTATAAACTTGGAAAAAGAATTGTAGCACCTCTGGTAGGTTTCCCAGGAGTCAGCATGATTAACAGTAGCATAAAAATAGCTCAGCAGAATTATGGAGAACATTATAAGGTAATAAAAAAAAATTTTGATGAATTTTCACCTGATATTATTTTTCCATTAATGGATCTATCTGTCGAAGCAAACGCTCTTGGCAGATACACATTATTTCCAAAAGAAGATTCTGCCACTGTTCACAAAGAAAAATTTACCATAGAAGAATTAAATAAATTCAGGGAAATTAATATTTCTTTTGATAGTAGAGTTAACTGTTATGTGGATACAATGAAACTCATGAATATAGGCTTGCCAGCCGGTATATTAAAAGGAGCTTATGTTACAGGTCCCTATTCCCTGGCAGGTTTGCTGATGGGTGCAGACGAAGCAGCTATGGCAACAATATTGGATGAGAAAATGCTAAAACGATTATGCAATTATACTACAGAAGTTATATCCAAATACATAAGAATGCTTATTTCAGCTGGCACAGAACTGATTTGTATCCTAGAACCTACGGCAGTAATGCTGGGACCTGATCAATTTGAAAAATATTCCGCCTTATATGTTAAACACATTAATGAAAGCTTTAAATACAGCGGTATAAGTACCATTTATCATACCTGTGGAAACACAATGCACTTAATTGATAAAATGGTTTTATCAGGTGTTGATGGAATAAGTCTAGATTCTAAGGAAGCCGGAGTTTCATTAAAGGAAGTGGCTGAAAAAGTTAAAGGGCAAGTTGCTGTAATGGGTAATATAAATCCTTCAGCTACAATCCTGCATGGAACACCTGAACAGGTGAAAGAAGAAGTAAATGAACTTCTTAAAGAAATGGAACACTATCCTAATTTCATTTTAAGTACTGGTTGCGATCTCCCACAGGAAACCCCTTATGAAAACTTAAAAGCATTTATGGATACAGGTAAAAATTATAGGATTACCAGAAAATGATTGTTCCATATAATTGGGTTAGTTATATTAAATAATTCTGAAATATTTTTCCAAATTCATCTAATTGTCTTTTCTCACAATAAGAGTGGCAAGATTGCTTAATTCCTTCAC
>CAZKVA010000208.1:0-2989 GCA_964556035.1 uncultured Actinomycetota bacterium | reverse complement strand
TTAAAATATCTCCTGAAACAGAAGAAGCGTCCACATCTTCATTTTCTCTGCCGTCCATCAAGCGTATATCCCCTGATGTGCTGCCGGCATCAATATCTCCAGTATAGTCATTAACTATAATATCTCCGGAAGTCGAACTGGTCCTTATCTTCTCTGCTGTCAATTCTTCGATCTTAATATCCCCTGATACTGTCTTAAGATTAAGCTGGGCAGTCTCAATATCCTGCATGATCACATCCCCGGATACTACATTTATTTTAAATTCTTCTAATATTATCTCCGGTATATATATATCCATTGTGGTTCTTTCAATATTGATCCCGAAAACTATGATGTCTTTACTCGTGAGTGTTTCCACAAATAATTTATCACCAGTCTTATAAGCTACCAGTTCAGGTATATTCCGCTTTACATTGGTACTTACTTCACCATAGAAGTGAACAATGATCTCTCCCTTGGTGGTTGGAATAATATTCAGATCAGTACTGACAAGACTTATTTCTATCTCGGATATTTCTTCCGGCTTAAATGTTTTCGATTCATTTATCTTTTCAGTAGCTACTGTAAAATTCCCGGTAGTCACCATCACAATCGCTGCTATGCCAAGAGAAACCACCATCGTTACAGCAAGAATGATCAATAATTTTTTCATACTAGACTTCATTTTTTCTCTCCCTTCCGGTTAAGACCCTTGCATTGAATTTTATATACCTTATAAATAATCTAAAAAACCCTCTGGTGAGGTATATATCACCAATAAAGAATAGTATTCCGAAGCAGATCGCTCCTATTGAAGCAAATATCCCTACTGCAGGATTTACGATCATATTAAAATACTCCGGGAAAAGAGGGCTGAATATTGTCCCTAAAAGCCCTGTTATGCCGCCCGCAGTTGTACCAATAGCTGCAGCAAATAATCCTGTAAGGATTCCCAGGATTCCAATAAAAGGCCCCAGCACAAATATCAGATTAAAAAATCCGAGACCCAGGCTGGCAAATACTGCCCTTGTAATATTTACTGCTGTAGTCTCTTTCTCCGCCTGTGCTACCATTATGTTTGCCTTTAACTGATTGGCCAATGCTTTTGGATCCCCGAGGGATTTTGCAAGATCCTCTTCTGTTCTTCCTTCTTTTTTACCCATCTCAAAGTGTTCCTCAAAATCACTTATGATATCCTTCTCATCCTCCCCCGGGATCCCTCTAAGATACTTTGACAGATTGTCTAAAAATTCTTTCTTATTCATCCCCTACACCACCTTTCAAAAAACTGTTTACTTCTTTTACAAAAGTCTTCCACTCTTTTTTTAGATCCTTCTCCATCTTTTTTCCATCCCCGGTAAGCTGATAATATTTCCTGGGGGCACCTTCCTTTGATTCCTCCAGATATGTAGTCACGTATCCATCATTTTTTAAACGTCTCAAGAGCGGATAGATAGTTCCCTCAGAAATGGAGATCTTCTTGGAGATCTCATTTACCAGCTCATACCCATACCGGTTCTTCTTTCCCAGCAGGGCCAGGGCACAGAGTTCCAATACTCCCTTTTTGAACTGTATATTCATAAATCACATCCTTTCTATTGTACATAGTATGGATGTATAATAACACACGGTATTGTGTATTGCAAGGTACTAATTATAAATTATTATCATTTTTTATTTTGTATATGTTTATGACAGGTATTATATATTAATTTTTCCTTTTTAAATAAAGGGAGACAGGGTATTTTCGGTACTATAAGGGTTCCGTTTATTGCCTATCATTAAAAATATTTTCTGTCCTTGATTCTTATAAAAATATATTTATTGATTTAAAATTAAAATATTTATATTAAAAAATTTTAATTTAAATAAATATTGGATTAATATGTATAATCAATTATTATTTATATTAAGATTAAATAATGATCTTTACTATTACTACAGTTAAATAGCACTGTTTTTATCTGGCAATTCTCCAAACACTGTAGTTTTTATAGCAATTACATTCAATACATATATGGGAGGCCAATAATAAATGACACGATTTACCGATAAAGACAGAGCAGAATATTTTCATAGAAGCTATAAGACTGTCGACGGCCTCTGGTTTGTCAAAACTGAGGAACAGTTTGATTTTGACACTGCCCTTGATCTTGACAGGGAAGTATGGAAAGTCATGCCAAAGATACAAGCCAGGTTTCTAAAAAAGAAGTTTGGAGTAGATAAGGGTATTGATGCTCTCGGTAAATGTTTTTCCAAAAAACTTGAGCTGGATGGATTCGAATTTGAAGTAGAGAGATCCATGCCGGAAGATAGTGGCAGTAGTCACATAAAATTTATAATATCAAAATGTCCCTGGTACGATATCCTTCTCAAATCCAAACGTGACCACCTTTCTGATAAGATAGGCGGGGTTATCTGCAGCACTGAATACGGTGTATGGGCCTCTGAGTTCGGCCCGGATATCAGATTTTCATTCGATGGAAGCAGGATCTGCCAGGAGGATTCAACCTGTATTCTCTCGTTTAAAATTCATGAAGATTGAAAAAACTTTCAAGTGTCTTCCTGAATTATTTCAGCAAATGACACCTTTCAGGGAACCTTTTTTCTCCTGACCGATATCTGGATTATCCTAGGAGCCTGTCCTAAAATCATCAATTAAATTCAATAAAACAGCCATTTTCAATAAAATCTACAAATTTTTCTAAAATTTTTGATATTCTTCGCTATTTAGGCCCATACAGACCCATATCTTCAGTATATTATGCCGTTGCCGGTTCAAGTTCACCCTTTTTGGCAATACTTATATCCATCTTTATTTTCTTTACTATTTTCTTAAAATTGGAGACCGCACAGACAAGGGAAAATTCACCGGCCGCCTTCTCAAGTCCCCTTAAGCTAAACCGCTTAAAGCCTCCCGTCTTTATCTGGCCAAAGACCGGTTCAACAATAATCTTACGTTTGCCGTATATTTGTCTTGATGAATCTTTCTTCATCTTCTCTGCCATTA
>CAZKVA010000207.1:0-2995 GCA_964556035.1 uncultured Actinomycetota bacterium | reverse complement strand
TCGGTAAAAAATAATAGACATATTATATAGGACTGCTCAAAAGTTTTCCACAAAACTAATCAATCCTGTAGATCGTGATAATACTGGCCTCAGGCGGGCAGTAACACCTGAACTGCGAGTACTTTCCCTCTCCAAGCCCCCTCGAGATATATAGGACCATCTTTTGCAGGTAAAAAAGACCCGATGCAAATCTCGTCTTTATCCTGCATCCCGAGATGATGGCTCCGATAAGGGGCAGCCTCACCTGTCCTCCATGCGTGTGACCCGCAAATACTATATCGGTATTCTTCCTGGAAAGAGCTGCAAGCACCCAGGCATCAGGAGTATGAATAAGGGATATCCTTAGCTTTCCCTGCTGGTTTGACCTGTGGACATTATTCTTTCTAAGTTTAAAAGCTTCCTTTACTGCCTCCCTGGCATTTAGATCATCTATTATATCTTCCCTGCTGATGGTTTCAAGGCCCCTGAAAGCTTTGGCCAGATCGGTCCTTTTGATCACCGGATCGCCAAGGCCCACTATCTCTATTTTATCTGCCGGTATACCAGATACCTCTAAGATCCTATTTTCATTTTCAAGGACTTCTATGCCTATCTTCCCCAGACGTTTTTTTAATTCTGGTATATCATTTACTCTATAATAACTCTTCTTCCTTTTAAGCATATTCTGCGCAAACTCATACACAGCTTTGTGGTAATGGTCGTGTACACCAAGCACAGCATATTTGCCATACCTTGCTTTCAATGGCTCCAGCATACTGACAAGATAGTCGGCATTACTCATGTTTTCTATCATATCACCTGTTATCAGTATAAGGTCATACTCCTGGCCCTTAAGCGTCTGGATGAAATCAAAGAGCCTTCTTCCCTTAAATGTCTTCCTCAAGTGGAAATCAGAAAGGTGAAGTATGGTAAGGAGCTTTTCTTCCTTCTTTTTGGCCTGTCCCGTCCCTATATTTATCCTTATATCCGTAAGGCCGAAATTAAAGGGCTCAAACCTGTATATATAAACAATGAAAACGGCAAATAATACCGCTCCGCATATTATTATGGCTGTCCACCACCAACTCATTTCTTACTCTTCATCCTTTCTACTGGCCAGTATACGCGATCTTCCATCCAGCTCCTTCCCTATCGAGTTTGACATTATCCAGTAATACGCCAGGGGGAAAAGGTGAAGTATATACCTTTCAGCTGAATTTGCAAAGTCGCTTATCGAAGCAAGTGATATGAATATGGATACCATGCCGGCAGATAAAAAAATAAAAAATATCCAGCCAAAATCTTTAAAATGCCTCTTAAAGCTAAAAAGCATGGCCACCAGCATCAGTATCCACACTGGCCCATAAAATGAGCCGAATATTGCCCTTGTGGAGTCATATACGGATAGCAGTAATTGTGAGCCCAGCACAGCAGCTGCCTTCCCGGGGCCTGCTGCTCCGGCACCCATAATACCTCCGTTTACAAATACGCTCCATTCCGTACTTAAGAAAGGCAGACCCAGCTTCAACTTAAGCAAATACCATGGGACCATAAATATTATAAATACTGCAAGCGGCATAAGAAAGTTTAAAAGGTTTTTGACCAGCCTGTCTTTTTTTTGAAGCCCGGATAAGAAGAAAAAGAGATTTATGATGATAAAAAGTATCACATAGATAATACCCTCGCTTCTTGTCAGGGCCATTATGGAAAAGAAGATAGCTGACAGAATGAGAAAGGTCGTCTTTCCATTCATCGCTATGCCAATATAGAAGAAGTACACAGCAAGCAGCATCACAACCGAAAACAGCAAATTCGTATATTCTATATAGCCATGATCCACTATTATGGGAAGGGTCGATATTATAAATATAAATATTATTGAAAGAAGCTTCCTGACTCTTTGCCTGAAGAGATAATAAAGGGAGAAAAGAAGGGATGAATAAAAGATAGGAAATATCAGCTTTAGGATGTTCTCATTGATCTCCCCCATCCAGGTCAGGAGCCATGTCTGTATCAGCGGCAGATATAATGGATATGAAGTGTGGGAAAAACCGTAATCATGGACGGTATAGAAACTACTTATGATACCATCTAAAAAGAATGCCTTTCCCTTGAGGCTCCAGCATGATATAGCGTCCCAGAACCTTATGGGGAAAAGCACAGTTAGAAATACCACGACCGCAAAATTTATTATAATAAGTGCCGTAAATATTATGAAAAAGATCCGGCTTGTCCTGCTTTCTCCGGGCTTCTTTTCAGCGGCAGGGACCTTTGTGGTGACAGGCAGTCCGGGAGACTGTATCGGGTCCTCCATTTTAACGGGCCCCCTCTTATCCTTTATTCTTCTGGACTCACGGGCAATAGTTATATCCCTGCTCAGCCTGCTTATTCTTTTCCTCTCACTGCTCTTAAATCTTACAGACAGGAAATTATATATATAGAAGACAAGAAATGCTGCACTTACTCCACATATGATCTGCCTGCTAAAAGTAATATCAGCCAGCGAAAGCACGACGAGCAGCCATCCGGCCATAAGTGAGCCTATAAAGAAGCTTATGAAGAATATGAAGAACTTGCCTGATATCGTCCTGGAACCTACCCTGAAACCGCTCCTTCCGGGAAGAAGAAAATATACAGGAGCATAGCCGATAAAAAAAAGCGAAAGCAATCCCAGGATCAAGTAGACATATACCATTACTACCAGTTATTCTCTAATTTTTTTAAAATGGGAACGTATAGTATGGTTGCTTTCATCTTTACTTTCCTTGTCACCTTTATTGTTTAAATTTGACCATAATTATAATATAAAAAATATCAAAGTTAAACGCTGCATCTATTATATCTTTTTATTCCCAATATAATGATCACTATAAGGATCATTGGTCCGGAAATCCATATTGATATTTTCTTCCAGGGAAGTACCCAGAAGGCAGTTTCTTCTGTGATTACTTTGTTTTTCTCTCCATAAGCCATACTCAGCCTGGCAGTATACCTACCAAAAGCCTGCTTATTTTCC
>CAZKVA010000206.1:0-3014 GCA_964556035.1 uncultured Actinomycetota bacterium | reverse complement strand
CTGTATGAGCCGTGCCCAGGACCTGTTCAGCCTTCCAGGACATTCGTCTTCTATGATATGGAACTCGGGTTCAACCTTTTCTTTTTTTAATCTACCTCCAGTGACGTTACCATATACTCCGTAATACCTACCCGTCGCCCACCTTTGTCCGAAATATGTGAGACAAGGAAGGGCTGCCATCCATTCAAGGGGATCAAACTCGGCTACATCCTTTCCGTATTTGGACTTATATGTTATTTTTGCTTTATCGGGGGAATATTTCATCCTCTCTTATTATTGTTGTTGCATTTATGTTCGCAGCGTTTATTGTATTAGGAAGACAAAGAGTTAATTAGTTTATTTTTAAAAATGGTTTTACCACTTAATCGCAGAATAAGATTCTTTTTAAAGATAACTTAAAAATTCTTTTTAACTCTTAACTATCCATATTATGATAGACATAAATAACAATTAATATATTATGTGCTTATTAAAATTATTAGCCATCTGCATTTCATTTAATACAGAAGAAAACTTAAAAGAGTATATCTTAAAAGATATGCTAAGAGATTAGCCAGGAGAATAATTGAAGTTCAGAAAATAAATAAGTAAGGAGTTTAAAAATTATGGAAGAAAATAAGTCGATAATATTTGGTCCTGTACCTTCTCGAAGACTGGGGCATAGTCTAGGAGTAAATAATATTCCACCAAAAATTTGCACTTATTCCTGTGTATATTGTCAACTAGGACGGGCAGTCAAGATGAAGGTTAAACGTCAATCATTCTACAGTAAAGAATATATATTAAGTGCTGTACAGAGTAAAATTAAAGAGGCGAAGAAATCCCGGGAGAAGATTGATTATCTGACTTTTGTTCCTGATGGAGAACCTACGCTTGACATCAACCTGGGGATGGAAATTGACCTGCTGAGGCAGTTTGGTATTCCCATAGCCGTTATCACCAATAATTCCTTAATCTGGCAACAAAAAGTTAGAGAAGATCTTATGAAAGCAGATTGGGTCTCATTGAAGGTGGACAGTGTTGAAGAAGCAGCATGGCGCAAGGTCAACCGTCCTCATAAGAAATTGGATCTGAGCTTAATTCTTGAGGGGGCGCTTGAATTTGCCCGTTACTTTAAAGGGAAGTTAGTCACAGAGACTATGCTTGTGACAAATATAAATGATACTGACAAACAAATTTGCCTGGTGGCTGACTTCCTGAGCAAACTTAAGCCGGATATAGCCTACCTGGCAATACCTACGCGACCTCCAGCAGAGAAATGGGCACAACCGCCTGACGAGAAAGTAATAAATAGAGCCTATCACCTATTTGGCGAGAAAGTAAGTCAGGTGGAATATCTTACGGGTTATGAAGGAAATGCTTTTGCTTTTACCGGCGATGTAGAAGCAGACATTATGAGTATCACTGCTGTCCATCCGATGCGCAAGGATGCAGTGGATGTTTTATTAAAGCATGCTGGGGTAGATTGGAAAGCAGTTCATAAACTACTGAACAACGGCCAACTAATCGAGACAGAATATGGGGGACACAAGTTTTACCTGAGAAGATTTAGGAGATATCACAAAAAAGAAAGATAAAAGTTATACTTCAAAAACAAATCCATAGTCTATTCTTAAGTTTTAACACTATATGGGTTTTGATTGTACATTTCTAATCCTACTTTAATGCATAATTTTTCATTCTATTTTTTATTTAATATACTAGCTTACTCCCGATTTTGAAGAAAGGAGAAAAACTATACTGGAAGATATTGTCATTGTATAAATTAGTAGCTTTTTGCTATTTCATTTCTAATAATAGTTATTAACTTAAAAACTAGACTAAAGAATTAGGTAAGATCATCTTTCACCAACCACTATATTTTGTAATAACTACAGGTTTTTACAGATGCTATGGGCATAACCTGTTATCTTTTTTTTATTTCAAATAAATTATTTGATTTATCCTTTATAAAAACAATGTCATAAGTATCACGCTTTATGATATAACAGGGATAATCATTATTCTGTGTCTCTCTTATCACTTTCTCTCTTTCGTTAACCGTAATACAAATATGTTGAAAATTTCTATAACTAGCTTCGGCAGCTATAAATAATTCCACTGTAAAATCTTCTTTACCAGCAATCACGACTTCAACATTTTTTTCGATATTAAAAATTTGATTTGATATTGTTTTTGATAATGTAAACTTATTTTTTATTTCAAGTCCTAAAATATCAACATAAAAATTTTTTATATCTGATAAGATGTTTATAGTAATACCAACATGATTAAATATTTTTCCTTTCATCTATAAAAATCCTTGTCAAATAAATTTAATTTAAAAAACTTTTTTTGCTGGTTCATACACTATAATTAGGTGCATTGTGCAGCAAAGTTTCTAAAGATAGAATAGACAATGAGGTAATTTTAAAAATAAATACCTTATTTGGAATATAGATATAGATCCACTTATCATTTGTAATATATTTATATTACTGGTTAGGTATCATGTTCTTGTTGTTTTTATGGCATTTAAAGGGTAACCCTCTGCAAAATAATTACAGCCCTGGCACAAGTTCCAATCAATTATAGGAGGTTCATAAGGACCGTCAATCTGTTTTATCACGTGACGTGGACAAAAACTTACAGTAAAACATATTCCACTTTCAGGATTACATATAGCAGGATTACATAAACTATAATCGATAAAAGAAACTTTATTTTTTCTCTTCACAATCAGTATCTGGACTGCGGAATCCTTCATAATGGATTTGCCAATTTATAAGAACTTGCTCTGGATCACAATTCTATAAACAGCCAAAAATCGACATATTTTAGGTTACCGGATTCAATAATCACCACAGATCATGATATTGGAGCAGAAAATACGCGCAGTGGAAGAATAAATAAGGAAAATACCGTACCCAGTTTTATTTTATTACAGACTAATAATCTGCGGTCTTTTAAAAGTCTTAACACACATGGTCACAGTATATATAATCGTCCTTGATATAATCATCAAATTCATCAGG
>CAZKVA010000205.1:0-3044 GCA_964556035.1 uncultured Actinomycetota bacterium | reverse complement strand
GGATAAAATATATTCCAAAAAAGAACTTATTGGCGTATACGGGGACGATCCCGGGCTTTTTAGCTGGAATGTAGTTATGCGTCCGGTGATACAAGACACACTCTTTCCTGTATTGGCCACTGTCTGCGGTCCTGGTGAAGTAAGTTATTTTGCACAGATCAGCGGAGTGTATGGTTTAATGGATGTAAGGCTTCCAGTAATATATCCCAGATTTAGTGCTACAATAATAGAAAGGAATATAGAAAAGATAATAAATAAATTTAAGAGTATTGATAAGCTTTTGGAAACAAACAGGGAACAGGCCATTAAAAGATCGCTGGATGACAGCGGGGAAATCAGCGTAGAAGACCTGGCAGGAGACCTTGAAAAGAAGCTGGAAGGTGTGATTAAGGATTTTGAAAAAGAGGCTTCACGGACAAACTTAAGTGTCGGTAATTCATCAGACAGGATAAAAAGAAATATCAAGAAGGAAGTAAGCGTGCTTAAGGGAAAGATATATTCTGAACTAAAAAAAAGAAACCAGTGGTTGGAAGATGCTTTAAATAGATTTTACTTAAGCCTATTCCCTGGAGAGGGATTGCAGGAAAGAGAAGTAAATTTCTTTTATTATGCAAACAAATATGGCTTAGGGATAATAGATGGATTATATGATTCATTCAGTCCATTTGATTTTCAACATAAACTCTTATTCTTAAACCAGGACGGTAAAAATGGAAAAAATGGTTGATATAGATATTATTGCGTTCAGCCCTCATCCGGACGATGCTGAAATGGGTTGCGGGGGACTTCTACTTAAGTCAAAAGACAAAGGGTATAGTACAGGCATAGTGGATATTACGCGGGCAGAGCTCTCTACCAATGGAGATCTCCGGTCCAGGGCAAAAGAAACACTTCAAGCTTCAAAAATATTGAAACTTGACCTCAGGGAAAATCTGGAACTTGAGGATGCTAATATAAAAAATGATTATGAAAGCCGCCTGAAAGTGATAGGGGCAATACGCAAATACAGGCCAAAAATGGTATTTATCCCTTATTTTACCGACAGGCATCCGGACCATGAAAACTCTTATAAACTTTTAAAGGATGCGATCTTTATTTCAGGTCTTCCTAAATTTGAGAATGGAATGGATTTTTACCGCCCAAAAATAGTTTTGAACTATATGCTGCATCATGAATTTAAACCGAGTTTTATAGTAGATATTTCAAATTATTATGATGATAAATTTAAAGCAGTTGCAGCATATAAGTCCCAATTTTACAGTGATGTAAAAAAGAAAGTCATGACGCATATTTCCTCAAAATACTTTTTTGACATAATAAATAGCCGGCACCGCTGCCTTGGCCTTAAAATAATGGCGGAATTTGGAGAGGCATATCATATTGATACTACGATAATGATAGATGACCCTATCCAGCACTTTGATTATATTCACTGAACCGACATGCTTTAAAGAAATTGTAAAAAAAATTGAAAAAATATAATTTTTGAATTATATATTTATTAGGTACATATTTAAGAAGATTTATTAATTACCCTGCACGAGGAAAGATATAAAATGAAGATCGGTATTACCTGTTATCCGACATATGGCGGAAGTGGCGTGGTTGCAACTGAACTTGGCATCGAGCTGGCCAAAAGGGATCATGAGGTTCACTTTATTAGCTATGAACAGCCTTTCAGGTTGGATCAATTTCACAAAAGTGTTTTTTTCCATGAAGTAGAGATGCTCGAATATCCATTATTTAAATATCCGCCCTACAGTCTCTCATTAAGCGTAAGGATGGCCCAGATAATAAAATCAGAAAAGCTGGATATACTGCATGTGCATTATGCGATTCCTCATGCAGCATCAGCATATCTTGCAAAAAAGATAGTGGGGGATGACAATATAAAAATAATAACCACCCTTCACGGCACCGATATCACACTGGTTGGAAATCATTATTCATTTTTCGACATCACTAAATTCAGTATCGAGAAGAGTGATGGAGTGACTTGTGTATCCAACTTTCTTAAAAAAACTACTGAAGAGACATTTGATATCAAGCGCGGAATGGAAGTGATATATAATTTCGTAGATACGGAAGTATATAAAAAAGATGGAAACCGTAAAAATCTGGACATGATAGAGCCTGATGATAATGTAGTCATACATATATCTAATTTCAGGCCGGTCAAAAGGATAAGCAGTATAATAAAAATATTTTGCAATACAAGTAAGAAAGTCAAGGCAAAGCTCCTTCTTGTGGGCGATGGTCCAGAGATGTGTAAGATCAGGAGCCTGGTATCAAAACTTGGCCTTGATGGCAAAGTCATATTTATGGGAAGGCAGGATGATATAATACCTCTTCTCAATATCAGCGATCTTTATATGCTTCCTTCAAAAAGTGAAAGTTTTGGACTTTCTGCGCTGGAAGCTATGAGCTGCGAGGTGCCTGTGATCGGTACAAGTACCGGAGGCCTAAAAGAAGTGGTGGAACACGGTATTAGCGGCTATATATGTGATCCGAATGATATCAAGTCGATGAGCAAAGCTGCGGTTAAGGTCCTGGCCAATAAGAAAAAAAGGGTCAAAATGGGTCTGGCAGCAAGAGCAAGAGCTAAAAGGTTTGACAGTAAAAACATCATCGAGAAATATGTGGATTATTACAAAAAGGTGCTGGAGGGATAGTAAAAGAAAGCATAATAATTTTTTAATAATAGTGGGGTCCTTTTATTAGAAATTTTGCTTATAGAATATTTTTAAGTATTTTATTTTTAAAAATCTATAGAAATCATTATAAAAAACTCGATGTTTGTTGACGATATAATGAAAAAAAAATATAATTCATATAAATTAAGTGGAATTCAAGTTTAAAAAACATATTAAGGGAGATGTTGTGGCAAAAAAAATCTTAAAGCTGGCTGTATTTCTTATCGTCCTGGCGATGATACTGAGTTTTGCCGGGATATTATCCGCACAGCCCGATACTTACGAGCCGACACCGCAGGACAAGGTGATATTGACCCAACCAGCGGTTTGTTTTATCACAAGCTATTTTTG
>CAZKVA010000204.1:0-3095 GCA_964556035.1 uncultured Actinomycetota bacterium | reverse complement strand
AAAAAAGATTGATATAGGCGACTTTTATTCTGATTTTTCTAAGATCAAAAATGATCTTGGCTGGGAACCTAAAATCAATTTAACTAAAGGATTAAAGAAGACTTTCACTTATTTTAAAAAAAATAGATCAAAATATTTTTAATCAATTATGATAAATATCCCCTTCGGAAATCTTGCCAGACAGTATAAAACATATAAGCATGAAATAGATGATTCAATAAATAATGTGCTTAAAAGTGGTAATTTTATACTTGGTGAAAATGTAAATAAATTTGAAATCGAGTTCTCTTCCTATTGCGGCACAAAGTATGGGATAGGGGTTGGTTCCGGAACAGAAGCTTTACATATCGCACTTATTGCCTGTGGTGTTAAAAACGGTGATGAAGTGATAACTGTGGCCAATACTGCGATCCCTACAGTCTCAGCCATATCTTCTGCTGGTGCTTCACCGGTCTTTATTGATATTGAAGAGGATTCTTATAATATTGATGTTGATTTGATCGAAGAAAAAATCACTAAAAAGACAAAGGTAATAATACCGGTGCATTTATATGGAAACCCGTGCAAGATGGATAAGATCATTGCTTTGGCTGATAAGTATAGATTAAAAGTAATAGAAGATTGTGCCCAGGCTCATGGTTCTGAATATAAAGGGGAAAAGATCGGTACTTTTGGTGATCTTGGATGTTTTAGTTTTTATCCAAGTAAGAATCTTGGAGCTTATGGAGACGGGGGAATGGTCATATCAGATAATAAAGAATTAGCTGATAAAGTCAGATTACTGCGCAATTACGGTCAGGAGAAAAGGTATTATAATATTATAAAAGGATTTAATAGTAGATTAGATGAGATCCAGGCCTCGATCCTTAGATTCAAGCTTGGTAAACTGGATGAATGGAATAATAAGAGAATTGCATTGGCAAAGAAATATACTGATAGCTTTAAAAACCTGGATCTAATTACACCCAGTGTTTCCAACGGCAGCAAGCATGTGTTTCACCTATTTGTGATCAGGGTAAAGAATAGAAAAAAACTTATAGCTTTTTTAAAAAGTAATGGTATTACTGTATTGATCCATTATCCTATTCCAATACATCTTCAGCCGGCTTATAAAGAATTGAACAATATTACCTTGCCGGTCACCGAAAGAATTTCAGAAGAAATAATATCAGTTCCTATTTATCCGGAATTAGAAGAAAATGAAGTCGATTATGTGATCAATAAAATAGGAGAGTTTTACCGATCCTGATAAGACTATATCATATTTAATATCATTAAAATGTTGTAATAATAATATAAATAGTATCAGGGGAAATAATAATCAATGGCTGTAAATATTAATAAATTTAAAAACTTCTTTTTATCATATAGTAAATATTTGTTCTATTTTCTTAGTTTTCTAATTCCTTTTATTATTTTCCTTAGGACTATGATGCCGGCAACTGCCGGCTGGGACACCACATGGTTTCACATCCAAATACCGCTTCTATATGTTGGGCAGACTACCGGATTTCCATTAGCATTTTTATTGGGGAAGTTATTTACTTTTATTCCAATAAGGACAATAGCATATAGATTAAATATGTTTTCGGCTTTTTTTGGCGGCCTGACTGCCTTGATGCTATATATGATAATTATAAAAATAAAAACAAAAGAATATTATATTGCTTTAGTAAGCTCTATTTTTTTTGTTTTATTTAAAGTTTTTTGGAATCAAAATACAAGGTTTGAAGTATACTCTCTTCACACCTTCTTGATCTCTCTGATAATACTGATAGGGCTTTACTGGAAAGATAATAAAAATGACAAATTCCTATATCTATATTATTTCCTAATTGGCTTAAGCCTTACCAACCATCCTATTTCATTATTCTTATTACCTGCATTTATTATATTTCCGATTTATGTTAATTGGAGATTAGTCCTTAAGCTAAAAAAAGTCCTAATAATGATTACTGCAGTACTAGTTCCCAATCTACTCTATTTATATATTCCTATCCGGTCACTGCAGGGATACGGCAATGTGGATACATGGCCCAAATTTATCGATTATATATCCGGCAGTGAGTGGAAAGAGTATTTTGGATTACAATCATGGAGCGATCTACTGGAAGTATTTAGGGGTTACTTAGGATTCTTAAAGGGAGATCTTAATATACTTGTCGGGATAATTATTCTAATTGGATCAATATACTTGATAATCAGGCAAAAGAAGTTTTTAATATTGATCGCTACATTAACTATTTTAAGTTTTGTACCTATTCTATTGTATGTTGAAGCAACAGATTTCTATCTGATATCAATAGTTATTTTTCTCTCAGTGCTATTTGCATTAGGGCTTTATAGCATTAAAAAAGGATTTATCCTTCTTGGCAATAGGGTCATAAAGAGCCGTTTATATAATAAGATAAAGTTTTTAAATGTTAATAAAAGCAGCAGAAGTAAAACAATATTAAAATATATATTTTTATCGATATTTATTATTTCCATAAGTTTATTTCCGGTTTATGCTGCTGTCTCGAATTATGAAGTTATGGACAGAAGTGAAAATACTGCCGTTTACGATTTTTGGAAAGATGTTATAGATAGGATCGAAGATAATTCCATATTGATAAGTAATTCCAAATCGGCACATGTGGCATTATATATATCCAAATTTGAAAGTGAAAAGGAAATAGAGGTAATAAGGGGTCTTGATGAAAATAAAATGAAGCAGGTAGTACTGGATAATATTGATAAAAGAAGTATATATTATGACTCATATTATTTGACCCAACTAAGCAATTATTATTTGATAGAAGAGATCAGTGACAATTTTTTCTGGGAAGATTATCAGGAAAATCTGCATATATATAAGATAGAGGATTTTATTGAAATTAATGGTATTGTAGAAGAAGTCAAAATAATTTCTGAAATTGAAAGTATTGAAGTAGAATATGGTCAAAGGACTACTTTAACTTATTATCTGGAAAACAATAATGAGAATTATTTAATAGAGATTAATTCAATAGAATTAAGACTACCGGATCTTTTAGAATTTGTAGACATAGACACAGGTGGGCACATTGATGTATATCCTGGGATTGCGCAGGGAG
>CAZKVA010000203.1:0-3122 GCA_964556035.1 uncultured Actinomycetota bacterium | reverse complement strand
AAGAAGTTTATCATTGTCCATTACATTCTTTACAAAAGAAATCGCAAATAAAGGCTCTATTCCGCTTGAACAATCAGCTATTATGCTCAGCGTCCCTGTCGGAGCAATAGTTGTTGTAGTAGCATTCCTTATTTTATATCCTTCAGGACTGTCATATATGCTTCCTTCAAAGTTCGGGAATTCCCCCTTTTCTTCTGCAAGTTTTTTTGAAGCTTCCTTTGATTCGTCCTGGATGAAGCTCATTATCTTGCCGCCTAATTCCAGTGCTTCTTCACTATCATAAGGTATTCCCATAATCACAAGAAGGTCGGCCCATCCCATTACTCCCAGACCGATTTTCCTGTTCCCATTTACCATCTCCCGGATCTTTTCGATAGGGTACTCACTCATATCGATCACATCGTCCAGAAACCTTACGGCCGTATGCACTATCTTCCCGAGCTTCCTGTAGTCTATTTGCCTTATCCCGTCTTCTTCCTTTACCATATGTGCCAGATTAATAGACCCCAGATTACATGCCTCATAAGGCAAAAGTGGTTGCTCTCCGCATGGATTGGTGCTTTCGATCTGGCCGATATGAGGAGTTGGATTATCCTTGTTCAGACGGTCAAGAAATATGATACCCGGATCACCATTCTTCCATGCATGCTCCACTATTTTGGAAAATACATCACGGGCATTATAGCGGTCATAAACTTCCTTTGTGCGGGGATTCACTATTTCATATTTTTCATCATTCTCTACAGCCTTCATGAAAGCCTCAGTAACTCCCACTGATATATTGAAATTGGTCAGCTTTTCATTATTTTCTTTCGAAGTTATAAAATCCAGGATGTCGGGATGGTCTACACGGAGTATACCCATATTCGCCCCTCTTCTTGTGCCCCCCTGTTTAATGGTATCAGTCGCCGCATTAAAAACAGTCATAAACGATATCGGGCCGCTGGATACCCCCTTTGTCGAGAGAACAATATCATTTCTTGGCCTGATCCTTGAAAAGGAGTAACCCACTCCCCCTCCTGATTTCTGTATAAGGGCAGTATTCTTTAATGTTTCGAATATATCAGACATGGAATCCCCTACAGGTAGGACAAAACAGGCTGCCAGCTGTTGGAGCTCTTTCCCAGCATTCATAAGTGTCGGTGAATTAGGAAGAAAATCAAGATCAGCCATCATATCATAGAAATCTTTTTCTATTTTAAGGATTTCTTTTTCAGTTTTCCCATATCTTTTCTCTGCAGATACGATATTCCTGGCGACCCTCGCAAACATCTCTTTCGGTTTTTCAAGAAGGTTTCCCTCCTCATCCCTTTTCAGGTATCTTCTCTCAAGAACTTTTATTGCATTTTCAGACAGGCTCACTTTCTTTGCCATATAATAATCATTTAGCATCTTTCTTCCGCTCTTTTTGCCAGCTTCCTTCATTACTGATTACCTCCCTGTCTTATATTCCATTTTTAGATATATTTATAATATTTAAACTTCGTAATCCTTAAGGTCTTAATTAAAAATACACATACAGAAAATTTTATCGTAATAATTATAAAATATAGAAATTTTCTAAAATTTTACCTTCCAGAAGTAGCTAATTACTCAGTATATAGTGTATGAATATATACTAAAGCACTAGATATTGTATGTCAATAGAATTTTTATTATTTTATAGATTATTCAATATAATATAATTTTCAAAAATTTATATATTTATATATTATAATTATATTAATTACATTATCAGAAATAAATACTATATTATTATTTCCCGTCTTATTATATCAATAATGATCTTACTTCAAATTTTCTTTTATACCCCAGGATGGAGGAGGAGCAGTCCCTGTTTTATCTTCCCATGAATATCGGTTTGCTCCAAAAATAATATATTAAAAATAACCAATTTCAAATACACATTAGGATTATTTCTGGTATAATGTTTGTTTCGGTTAACTATTGTTGATAAGGCTTTACAGGCTTTATCTTTTTTAATAATAATTATTAAAGCTGTAATAAATATTAATCAGCTTATCAGGGCATAAGGAGAACTATGAGCTCAATCATCAAGAAGAGACGTAAGAAGATGAGAAAGAAAAAGCATAAGAAAATGCTTAAAAAGACCAGATGGCAGAGAAGAAATAAATAAAGACTATATTTTATTATAATAATGAATTCAAATACTTCAGGACATAGCTATAAGCTTCTAAATGTTCTTGATGAAAATATCCTTATATGTGATGGAGCAATGGGTACTGAATTGACGTCAAGAGGTTTTTCGGGCTACCCTGAATCAGCAAATCTGGAACAGGGCGGGATTGAAAAAGTAATCGATATCCACCTTAGCTACCTGGGGGCAGGTTCAAATATTATTCAGACTAATACATTCGGTGCAAATCTTGAGAAATTAAAATCATATTCACTTGATTCCAGGATAGTTGATATAAATAAAAATGCTGTATCAGCAGTGCGCCGGGCCATTGAAAGATATGAAAGTGAAAAGGGCTGCCAGATACCCCATTTTGTTGCTGGAGATATCGGTCCCCTCGGAAAACTACTTGAGCCTTCCGGGACTTTAAAATATACACAGGCTGTTGATGCCTTTTATAAGCAGGCAGAAGTACTGGTCGAAAGTGGTGTCGACCTGCTTCTTGTAGAGACCATTATGGATATAAATGAAGCTATTGCCGCCGTAGAAGCTGTAAAGAGAGCCTCCAAAGACATCCCCCTTGCCTGCACGCTTTCTTTTGGCGAAAATGGCATTACCCTGATGGGAAATAAAGCAGAGGATGCTGTAAAAACACTGCTGGATTCAGGCTGTGATTTCATCGGTGCAAATTGCAGTATAGGATCTGACAAGATGCTGGAGATCGTAAGAAAAATGAGGGAAGCGGATCCTGGAGCAAAACTTATATTTCAACCAAATGCCGGTCTCCCGGTCTTAAAAGACGGAAAGACTGTATTTAATGAGACACCTGAGATCATGGCCTCCAATATAAAGAAATATCTTGACTATAAGCCGTCGATACTTGGTGCATGCTGCGGCAGCACACCTGCACATATTTCACGCATTGTAGATGCTGTATCCTTTTAGTAAATCATAAAATCACATTATTCAAACGTAGTTTTGGGTT
>CAZKVA010000202.1:0-3137 GCA_964556035.1 uncultured Actinomycetota bacterium | reverse complement strand
AAGGAGGGAAACTAATGGCGAGGACGATAACAGTTGATCCCTTGACCAGAATAGAAGGTCATCTAAAGATAAAAGTCAGTGTTGAGAACGGAATAGTTGTTGACGCTTATAGTGCGGGTGAAATGTTCAGGGGTTGGGAAATAATCCTTAAAGGAAGAAGCCCTCTGGATGCACCTATTATTACTCAAAGAATATGTGGTGTATGCCCCCAGGCACATGGAACTGCCTCTGTTTTATGTCTTGATGATGCACTAGGAGTAAAACCACCCGCAAACGGCAGGATAATCAGGAATCTTTTGCTTGGTTCAAATTATATTCAATCGCACATATTGCATTTTTATCATCTTTCAGCATTAGATTATGTTGACATTACAGCTATTCTTGAATATAAAGGTTCTGATCCAAAATTAAGCAAAATCAGAGACTGGGTAAAGAGTGATGTTGAATCTGGAGAAGCCAGTGCAGGAGCACCTTTTTTACCCCGTTATGAAGGTGATTATATTAAGGATCACGAGACTAATATTCAATCTATTGCAAATTATGTAAAAGCTCTTGAGATCAGAAGAAAAGCACATGAGATGCTTTGTATTTGGGGTGGTAAAATGCCTCATGTCCAGACATTATTTCCAGGAGGTGTTTCTGTAAGACCTACGGTTGACAATATTGCAGCATTTAAATCAAGACTGGCAGAGATTCAGACTTTTATTGACAATGTCTATATTCCTAATGTTATTGCAGTAGCCAAAGCATATCCAGACTGGTTTTCAATCGGGAAAGGAGTAGGCAACTTCCTTGCTTATGGAGGCTTTCATATTGATGATAATAGCAAACTACTGATAACACCGGGTGAATACATCGAAGGTAATCTTGGAGATTTTGATTCTGATGAGATAACTGAACACGTGAAATACTCAAAATACTCTTCAGGGTCAGCACTACATCCTTCAAATGGTGAGACTAGCCCGGACGCACATAAAAACAATGCCTACTCATGGATAAAGGCACCAAGATACAAAGGTAAAGTTGTTGAGGGTGGTCCACTTGCAAGAACATTTATAACATATTTAAAAGGTACTAATAGTGAACTGACTGCAATGGTTGATGGTGTCCTTGCTGAATTGGGCGCAGGACCAGAAGCACTGATATCTACTCTTGGAAGACATGCTGCAAGAGCCCTGGAAACTAAAATTATTGCAGATAATATGCAGAAATGGGCCGATGAGCTTGTTCCTGGTGAAGCAGTGCATAATGAGTTTAAGATTCCCGATAGTTCAAAGGGAATGGGACTCACCGCAGGACCAAGGGGCGCACTTGGACACTGGATAACAATTGAGAATAAAAAGATTGCAAATTATCAGGCAGTGGTTCCAACAACATGGAACGGCAGCCCAAGGGATGATAATGGCAATATGGGTCCTTTTGAACAGGCACTAATAGGTACACCTGTTGCTGATCCTGAAAATCCGATAGAAGTGGGTAGGGTTATCAGGTCCTTTGATCCATGTTTGGCATGTGCCATCCATATAATCGACAATGGTAAAGAGATCTCGAAGTTTAAAATAAATACTTGATAATTATAGTCATTGTACAGGAGGATATCAATGAAATATATATTTAAGCATACAGTCATTACAAGGATAATGCATGCTGCTCATCTAATATCAATGATCATGCTTATTCTTAGCGGCTTCTTTATCTATGCTCCAAGTGTCTTCAAAATATTTCCTTCGATGGATTCAGCCAGATATGTACATTTTATATTTATGTATTTTATAGGATGGACACTGGTATATAAGTTCTATTACAGTATTGTTACCGGTGAAATAAAAGAGCTTATTTTTACCTGGAAAGACGCAAAAGAACTCCCGGGTCTAATCAAACACTATACTTATGGAATATTTGTCGGCCACAAGAAAAAGGATTGGGGCAAATACAATCCAGGACAGAAGTTATTGTATACGGGATGGCCAGTATTGCTTATTATCCAGGGCATAACTGGTATTGGATTATATTTTGTTGAGACTTTTGCAGTATTTAACAGTTTTATGGGAGGCATGGCAAATGTCAGGGCATGGCATTTCTTTATTTCCTGGCTGTTTACGATCACAACAGTGGCTCATATATATCTTGGGTCTACTGGGCCAAAATTCTTTGATTACTACAAATCTGTAGTTACCGGTTATGAGATTCACGAAGAATAATAAATAAAATAAATATTTAAAGAGATTAAACCGGTGATATATACATGGTTAATATTACTGGTTTATTTTTGTGGGATACTATGAAAGAAAATAAACACAATTTAATCGTAGGTGTCGGGAATATCCTTCTTACAGATGATGGCGTAGGCGTATATATACTTAGCAAATTAGAAAAAGAAGAAAGCCTTAAAAAAAATGAATTTCTTAATCTGGGCACATCCTCTATGGATATTGCCTATTATTTGAATAATGATACTGCCAGAATGGTAATAATTGATTGTATGAAATCTGATGATGATGAACCCGGGACACTTTTTAGGATGGGACTTGATGACCTTGTTTCGAAAAAAAAGGAGAATTTTTCGCTTCATCAATTAGAACTTATTGATTCTTTAAAATTAGTATCTATTGAAAATTATTTTCCTGAAACTATGGTACTGGGGATAGTACCTAAAGACACAGAAACTCTATCAGATAGACTTTCAAAAGAATTAATTGATAAATTACCTTTAGTTTATGATAAGATATTAGCTCTTATAAAGGAATTTCTAGAATAATATAAATTAAAAACTTTTAATAATATTTAGTAAAATGCATGAGTATTCAATCACAAGTTCATTGGTCAATATCCTTGAGGATGTTGCAAAAAAAAATGATTTAAAGAAAATAGCTAGAGTAAATATTGATCTTAATCCAATAGCAAATATTGAACCTGATTCAGTAAATTTTTATTATGAATTTTTAACCAGAGACAATAATCTACTTAAAGATTCAGAGCTTATTTTCAATACAAAAAAAATAAAAATTGAATGCAGGGACTGCGGTAATGTTTTTGAAAAAGATGAATTTATTCCAACATGTCCAAAGTGTGGAAAGAGTAAGGTAAAAATTGTAGATATTGATGATATAAAAATAATATCGGTTGAGACTTAAAAT
>CAZKVA010000201.1:0-3155 GCA_964556035.1 uncultured Actinomycetota bacterium | reverse complement strand
ATGCGCCAGGAATCAAGTTTCAGGCCCGATGCAGGATCATATGCCGGAGCACAGGGACTTATGCAGATAATGCCGGCTACGGGAGCAAGCATAGCAAAACAAATCGGACTGTCCGGGTACCAGGATGGCATGCTTACCGATCCGGAAATAAATATACAAATGGGGACCTATTACCTGAAGCAGCAACTGGATAACTTTAACGGTAACCTGGTATATTGCCTGGGTGCATATAATGGTGGTCCGGGATCCATGTCCGGGTGGGTCTCAAAATGGGGCGGTATAGATATTGATGAATTTATAGAAAATATCACATATCTTGAGACCAGGGACTATATAAAGAAAGTAATGGGTAATTATTATTTTTACCAGATGCTTTATCCGTGATAAGACTGCCAAAGATAAATATTTTCTGGCATAGTTTATGTAGAATATATTAAGTGTATCTCCCTATCTGATTTAATCTGTTCTTCTCATTGAATAATATTAATAAATTTTATTCAATAATTGCTATTTTTATGTTATATTTTAAACAAATGTATTAAACAAGAGTATCAAATATTTTATTTAAATAAATAATCAGGCAGCCAAAGAGGAATATGAAATTGATAAAAGATAAGACTGATGCAAAGAATGTACCTGATGCCAGAGAGAGGATAATAAAGGCAGTACTGGTACTTATCGGTGAAAAGGGAGATATTAACCCCACTGTCCGTGAAATCGCTCAGAAGGCTAATGTAAACCTGGCATCGATTAATTATTATTTCCGGTCAAAAAAGAATTTATTTACTGAGGTCGAAAAATACTTTGTTGAAAAAATCAACCAGATCACCAGTATGCTAAATGATGAAAACATCAAAAAAGTGGAACGGATATTGATGTGGGCAAATGAAATGATGACGCAATTAGCAGAATATCCTGGTATAATATGGATGCTTGCAAGCAAGGTGCTCAATAAAAACAGTGTTGATAAATCAATGAAAAAGTTTATCAATATAAAACACTCACCACTAAAAAAGTTGGTAATTGAAATTACAGGAAATAAGGACGATAAGCTCGCATCACTAAAAGCTATACAAATATTTTCAGGCATAATCAATCCTTTGATTATGCAATATGGTGTAGGTAAGGGTTTTGGTATTGATTTTAGAGATAAAAAGATACGAAAACGCCATCTTGATACCTTTATAAAAAGTATATTAAATGGACACGACTAATAGGTCTGAGTTTTTTCCCATCATATTTTATCCCGATCATTCAAGCAAAACCGCTAAGTTTGTTGCAGCTTTTACTAAAGGTTAATAAAATATCTAATAAATCAATCCTGGCTAAAAATTCCCATTAAAAGAATTCGTTAAATGTTTGACAGTATACCTTATGGATGATATTATACATTTGTTTTAAACTGGTGTTTTAAATATTTGATTGATACTAATGTTTCAACACTATTGCAAACACAGGAGCCATTTAAAAATTGATTTAGGAGAAAATTGAATGAAAATATTATTAGTGTATCCGAATTACAAAGAGACTTTTTGGAACTTTGAAAAATTATTAAAACTTCTCGGTAAAAGAGCTGCCTACCCGCCTCTGGGACTACTGACTGTGGCATCAATGATGCCAAAAGAGTGGGATAAAAAATTAGTAGACATGAATACTGATACATTAAAAACTGAACATATCAAATGGGCAGATTATATATTTATAAGTGCCATGCTCGTCCAGAAGGAAGAAACAAGAAAAGTTATTGACCTTGCAAAAAGGGCAGGAAAAAAAGTAGTTGCAGGAGGTCCCCTGTTCACAACCGGATGGGAAGATTTTAAGGATGTGGACCATATTTTTCTTGGAGAAGCTGAAGATATTTTCCCGGAATTTATAGATGATTTAGAAAATAACTGTCTAAAGAAAATATACAATAATAAGTTTTTCCCAGATATAAAAAAAACAGCTACTCCGGATTGGGATCTGATAGAGCTCGCTAAATATAATTCCATGTGTATACAATTTTCCAGAGGATGCCCCTTTAACTGTGAATTCTGTGATGTAGTTCAGCTAAATGGAAGGATCCCGAGGTTTAAAACAGCCGATCAGGTCATTAGCGAACTGGAAACACTATACCAGAAAGGATGGCGCGGAGGGGTCTTTTTTGTAGATGATAATCTGATTGGAAATAAGGTAAAGCTTAAAAAAGATTACCTTCCAGCAATAATAAAATGGCAGAAAGAGAAAAAATATCCTTTTTCTTTCACAACCCAGGTTTCTATTAATCTGGCTGACGATAGAGAATTAATAAGGTTAATGGCAAATGCATATTTTACTTCAGTATTTATTGGTATTGAGACCCCTAATGCTGAGAGCCTTAAAGAATGCGGGAAGGACCAGAATAGAAACAGGAACCTTATAGATTCTATAAAGATTATCCAGAATATGGGCCTGACGGTATCAGGAGGCTTCATAGTCGGTTTTGATAGTGATAGGCCATCAATTTTCAGCCGCCAAATTGAATTCATTCAGAAAAGCGGAGTGGTGACCGCAATGGTCGGCTTGCTCAATGCTATACCCAGAACCAGGCTATACCAGAGGCTAAAAGATACGAAGAGGCTGCTCGGGAAAAGTGATGGGAACAATACTAAAGCGAGTTTAAATTTTATACCAAAAATGGATAAAGATATCTTGATAAATGGATACAAGAAAGTATTGGCCACTATTTATTCTCCAAAACAATACTATGAAAGAATTAAAACACTACTCAAAGAGTATAGGCCCATATATATTAAAACTCCAAAACTGGAACCATATCATTTGAAGGCGCTGTTCACCTCTATCTGGCTTCTGGGAATCAAACAAAAGGGAAGACGGTATTACTGGAATTTGATCATCTGGAGTCTACTAAAAAGACCTAGACTATTTCCACATGCGATCGGATTTTCTTTGATGGGTGTTCACTTCAGGGAACTGTCCTGCTAGACAAATGAATAATACGGATATAAAAATATGAAAAAATTTTGGGGATTTATTATAAAGCATAGGAAGTGGGTCGTTATTTTCTTTTCACTTCTGATAATACCTTCAGTCATTGGCAATATTATGACAGAAGTAAATTATGATATGGCCTCATATCTTCCTGAAGAACTGGGTTCGGTAAAAGGCAATAAGAT
>CAZKVA010000200.1:0-3157 GCA_964556035.1 uncultured Actinomycetota bacterium | reverse complement strand
TTACACCTTAAACTGTAAGTATTTCCGTCTTAAGCTTTGGGCTCATTATAAGTTTTCCATCTTTTTTTATTTAACAGTTCATTTATTATCATAAGTCTTGTTGGATGAGACAGTGCTTTAAAAAACTGAGTGATTATTTTATATTTAATAAATCTTTCAGATTATTTAATTTATACAAATATTATTATATTAGAATATAATAATTTTGTTGCTATCTGTAAATAATTCCTTATAATTATTTTTTAATTGGCATTAGTTAAATATTGAGTGGAGCAATAATATGAAAAAGCAGAGCAATGGATATTATAATTTAAAAAAATTAAAAAATTTTCCAATATCTTTTTTAGGACTGGCCCTGGGATTGATCGGATTTACTCTTGCATGGCAAAAAGCTGAGATTATTTTGAAACTGCCATTTGCAATAAGTAATTATCTATTTTATTTTTCACTAGGTATAACAGTACTTATCTTCATAATTTATATAATGAAAATAATCAGATATCCATCCGAAGTAAAAAAAGAGTTTAATCACCCTGTTAAAATCAATTTTTATCCAATTTTGGCTACATTATTTTTAATAGTCAGTATAATTTGTCTTAATATAAATTTCACTATATCAAAATATACTTGGTGGGCTGGTATTCTTATCCAGTTTATTTTTTCAATTATTGTTATATCTGCTTGGATTAAGAGTAGCAATCTTAAAATTCACCATATGAATCCATCCTGGTTTATCCCTATTGTAGGATTCCTAATAATTCCTATTGCAGGGACCGAGCACTTTTCTCAGGAATTATCATGGTTCTTTTTTAGCATAGGAATTTTTTGGTGGTTAATATTAACTACTATAGTTATAAATAGAATTATATTTCATAGTCCAATAACTGATAGACTAATCCCAACACTTTTTATTTTATTTGCTCCCCCATTAATCGGTTTTATTTCTATAACAAAACTAATAGGTGAAATAAATATTTTTGGAAATTTACTTTATTATTTTGGTTTTTTCATGTTTATACTTGTAATGTTCCAATATAGATTGTTTGCCAAAATTAAATTCTATTTATCATGGTGGGCTTATTCTTTTCCCCTTGATGCTTTAATAATAGCAACTTTATTAATGTATCATTCTACTGAATCTAAATTTTTTAAATACACTTCCTTGGTAATGTTTATATTTTTAAATATTGTCATAGTTTTACTATTGATCAGAACTATTATTGCAATAAAAAGAAGAAATATCTGTATAGAAGAAGAATAAAAAAGGGATGAGCTCTTAGAAATACAGACAAAGGATACTGGTTATAAAAAACAAAATTCTGCCAGTAATATCTCTGGAATAAAAAAAATATATGGATATCCTATAAGGAACTGCCATGCTTTTTCCATATTATGTATGGTTAAAAAAAATGGTTTTGCTGGCCTTAAAACAGGAATAATTATTCGTGATATTAAAAAACCCTTAAGCGAACATAGACATAAATGATTATTTCTATCTTAACTCAAAAACCTTCAGCTATTATAATATCATCTTTCATATTAAAAAATTATTTTTAATAGTTATGTGAAAAAACTATCTAAATATTAAATTCCCTAATTTAAAATCCTTTTTGATCTTTCTTTTAATTAAGATTGTTCCTATATCATTAAAAATCTCTTTTTTATTAAACTCATGTATAAAACTCTATAATTTTCCTGTAATTTTCCTATTCTCCGTCTAAAAATGTTCTAATATGTTATCTTTTACAAGGAGTCAACATATAAATCCCGCCAACTTAATTCTATATGTATCGAGATATAGAGATGCATCCCATCCGGCCCCAGAACCCCGGGAGCCCTCCTTCGGTATTCCGGAACCTGTGCCCGGCAAGGATGCATCATTATTTGCTTAATACATGAACGCAGTCTGGTGAAAAGTCATAGCTTTTAGTGGCTGACTTTCCAACAGCCTGCCTTTTTTGATATCACCCTCTTTAATTTTGTACTTAGCTGATATATTATTTAAGGTAATAAAGTTAGAAAGGAAACTTAAAAGATGGACAGTACCGCAATAATATATATCAGGGTATCAACTTCTGAACAGGCAGAATTTGGTTACAGCTTAAAAGCACAACAAGAGATCTGTCGTGACTATGCCATAAGTAATAAATACAAGGTTTTAAAAGTATTTATTGAAAAGGGCGAGAGTGCAAAGACTGCTAATAGGACTGAGCTTAAAAATATGCTTTCCTATATAAAATCTAATAAGAATAAGATTGATGCTTTGATTATTTATAAGATGGACAGATTAAGTAGGGATATTTACGACACTCTTACCATAAGACTGACACTAAAGAAACTGGATATTGATTTAAAATCTGTTACCGAACCTTTCGATGACAGCCATTTTGGAACATTTACAGCAATGCTTTTTTCTTCTATTGCACAGCTCGATAATGATATAAGGTCTGAAAGAACAATTATGAGGATGAAACAGGCTATAAAAGAGGGTAGATGGTTATGGAATGCCCCTTATGGCTACAAGTATGAATATAGTAACCAAGAAGTCCTATCTTGTACCCTCTTGTGATGCAGATACGGTTAGAAAAATATTTAATGACTTTGTATCAGGTAAGAAACAATATGAGATATGTGAGGAACTTGGGAAGTCTGGTATCAATATATCCAGACAGCATTTGAATAATTTATTAAGAAATCCCTTATATATCGGAAAGCTTAAGACAAAACTATTTGACGAGCTTATTGATGGAATACATGAACCTATAATTGATGATATTACCTTTTATAAGGCACAGAATATATTAAGCCCTAATAAAAACCAGTACAATATTAAATATGCTGATGAGTTTCCGCTTAAGAGATTTTTAAAGTGTCCTGAATGTGGAAGACACCTTGCAGGTAGTTACTCCAAGGAAAGACATAAAAGATATGCCTATTATCATTGTGTAACTAAGGGATGTTCATATAAACCTGTAAAAATAAAACTTGCAAAGGAATTATTCTTTGATTACCTGAATTCTTTTTCAAAAAGGGGGAAAACGATAGATGATGTATTTGAAAAGATAAGAATTTCTTTAAATGATAATAAAAAAGACAGTATTAATACTACAAAGAATATAAAAAAGGAAATAACTTTACTCGAAAGTAAAAAAGCTAG
>CAZKVA010000199.1:0-3164 GCA_964556035.1 uncultured Actinomycetota bacterium | reverse complement strand
TCTTTAAATATCCACTCTCACTTGAACAGGCACTTACTCGTGTGCAGGGCTGGATTGACCAGCCATGCACGAGAATCATTCGGCCGACCGAACGACACTGGACCGTTTTTAAGAAAATACTCACAGACGGGCAGGCTACCGCTAATCTGACTACAGACGCACACCTGGCAGCCTTGGCCATTGAACATGGTTGTGAATTGGTGTCAACTGATTCTGATTTTGCCCGTTTCCCCAGGCTAAAATGGAAGAACCCTCTCTCCTGATATATGGCATTATTGTAAGAAAAAAATATAATTGATATTATACTTCAAAGTATGCAGTTAAGGGAAAATTAAAAAGTTTTTACTCAAGGAAGAAATATGAAAGTATGTGTAATAGGAACGGGCTATGTAGGGCTTGTGACAGGAGTCTGCCTGGCAGAGATAGGCCATGATGTTATTTGTGTGGATAAAGATGAGAACAAGATAGCATCTCTAAAAAATGGCAGGATCCCGATTCATGAAGAAGGATTGGATGATCTTGTAAAGAAAAATCATAGTAATGGAAAAATTGTGTTTGACTCTGACACTTCACACGGAATAAGTGAAAGTGAGATCATATTCATTTGTGTGGGCACGCCTCCATTACCCTCCGGTAAGCCAAATCTTGTAGCTATTGACGACGTAGCCAGGATTATAGGCAAGTCCCTGAATGGCTATAAGATAATCCTGAATAAAAGTACCGTACCCATAGGTACAGCAAAAAGGATCAGAAAGATAATAAATGAAAATAAACTAAAGGAAAATGGCGATTACGGATTTGACATAGTCTCAAATCCTGAGTTCTTAAAAGAGGGTGAAGCTGTAAAGGATGCTTTTTTTCCTGAGAGGATAGTAATAGGAAGCAATAGCGAAAAAGCCGTAAATATTATGAAAAAACTATACGAGCCCATCATCAATCAGGATTTTGATTATGCTAAGGACAATACTAATAGGAAACAAAAGGTCCCCATACTTATAACAGATTCTACAAGCTCCGAACTTATTAAATATGCGTCAAATGCTTTTCTTGCCACAAAGATATCTTTCGTAAATGAAATAGCTAATATGTGCGAAAGGATCGGAGCAAATATCCTTGATGTCACATATGGGATGGGACTTGATGAAAGGATCGGTTCCAGGTTTATGAAGGCAGGTATCGGCTGGGGAGGATCATGTTTTCCCAAGGATGTGCGAGCCCTGTCATACACTGCTGAAGAATACGGCTCATCTGCAAGTATCTTGAATGCAGTCATACATGTAAATAATCAACAGAGGTTTAAGATAATCCAGAAAGCCATGGATCTTCTGGGTATAATTGATGATAAAGTGATCGGTGTATTAGGGCTATCCTTTAAGCCAAACACAGACGATACAAGAGAGGCACCTTCCATAACTGTTGCCAATAAATTTATGGAGCTTGGAGCAGAGGTCAGGGTCTATGATCCTATAGTAAAGAATTATCCTGATAATCTTGATGACGGGGCAATATTTGCCAAAGATCCTTATGATGCGCTCAAAGGAGCCAATTTGATGGTTCTTGTTACCGAATGGGACGAGTTTTTGAACCTGGATTTTAACCGGATTAAAAATCTGCTTGTAGATCCTAATATAATAGATGGCAGAAATTTCCTGGATAAGAAAAAACTTCAGGATATCGGTTTTAAATATATAGGAATAGGAAACTAGTCTTTAGGAGGTACTTTGGGAAATAGAGAGTTTAAAACACTACTTGTGACAGGCGGAGCAGGATTTATTGGCAGTAATTTCATCCATTATATGATGGCTAAATACCCTGATTACAAAATAATTAATCTGGACAAGCTTACATATGCAGGTAATCTTGAGAACCTTAAGGATATTGAGGATGATCCTAATTATGAATTTGTGAAAGGTGATATTGCGGACAAGTCTATAGTTGAGAGTATTTTTAAAAGCAATAAGATCGATGCAATAGTTAATTTTGCCGCTGAATCCCATGTTGACCGGTCCATTGAGGAGCCCGGTGTTTTTATTAAGACAGATGTCTATGGGACATTTGTACTGCTTGAAGCTGCGAAAGCCAGTAACTGTAAATTATTCCTGCAGATAAGTACGGATGAGGTATATGGCTCTATCGAAGACGGATCCTTCAAGGAAGGTGACCCGCTTCTTCCAAACAGTCCATACTCAGCCTCAAAGGCAGGTGCCGAGATGATAGTAAGGTCCTTTTTTAAGACTTATGGGACCCCGGTCATTATAACAAGGACCTCTAATAATTTTGGACCATACCAGTATCCGGAAAAATTAATACCTCTATTTGTTACAAACCTTATAGACAATATAAAGGTCCCGCTATATGGAGATGGGATGAATGTCAGGGACTGGATACATGTTGATGATAACTGCAGCGCACTTGACCTTGTGCTTCATGGAGGTAGATTAGGGGAGATATATAATATAGGAGCCGGCAATGAAGAGCCTAATGTATGGATAACTAAAAAACTTATACAGCTTCTGGGTAAAACTGAAGAGATGATAAAGCCTGTTGAGGACCGTCTTGGCCATGACCGCAGATACTCTGTTGATTGTAATAAAATAAAAAATGAACTTGGCTGGAATACAGAATATGATTTCGGGGAAGCTTTAGAGAAGACTGTTTCCTGGTACAGAACCAATGAAGACTGGTGGAGACCTTTAAAAAAATAAGTCATATATCCTGTGGGGGCATAGATGATCTGGATAAAGCATGGTAGATGAATATAAAATGAAGCATGCAAAAAAGAGGGCAGTAAAAGTAAATCGGAAGATCATTATTGCCATCATAAGTAGTCTTGCGGTACTGGCAGCGGCATATGTGATCTATCTGTATTTTCCTATAATCTTTAAATTTATTGATGATAAAGTATTAAGTCTTTTTTCAGGTTCATCTGGTACTGTAGTCGAAGAAGCTGGTGCCGAAGATAATCCCGGAGATATTGAAGATAATATAGAGGTCTCAGGACAAGATGATCTAGAAGAAGAGCCTGAAGAAGAACCAGATGAAGCGGCAGTAGAGGAAGAGAGTGAAGAAGAAGATGAAATCAATGAAAGCCTCCCCACTATCAGTATCAGGGCATACGAGGGCCCCCTTTATTCCAAATCTGATGACATATGCTATTACCGCAT
>CAZKVA010000198.1:0-3174 GCA_964556035.1 uncultured Actinomycetota bacterium | reverse complement strand
AATAAAAAAGGCAATTAAAATAATAGCTTAACAAAGAAAAATAGAGAATCTAAGATATAATATATAATAAAAAAAATATTAATATTTTTGAAAATAACCTTCTACTATTTTTTACTTAGGGTGCTCTTTATGTGTGATCAAATAAGATGTAGTCCTTCTTATTGGAATATTTCTAATTTTTTTATTTTAAAATGTGATGAATAGTATATGAGTTTTTGGAAAGCTATTATTTCAACAGTATCCTCAAATATCAATAGAATTCTAATAGCTGGCCTGATTTGGAGGACAATTTTAGTATTTAATAATGTTTTTTAAGTATAAGGTAAATTTAATCAATAATAAATATGAAAATAAAGGTAAAAAAATAGAAGGAAGGGATTTAATAATTACAGAAAATAGCAATAATAAGTCTGAAATATTATGGCATAACCTAACCATTTACGATACCCAGAAACTACTGAACACTGACCTGGAAAAAGGTCTGGGAAAAGTTGAAGCCGAATTAAGGCTAACTGAATACGGTCCCAACCAGTTGGAAGAGAAAAAGGGTAGAACACCCTTTAAGATATTTCTTTCCCAGTTTAATGATTTCATGATATGGATACTTATAGGTGCAGCCTTTATCTCAGGTGTAATTATAAGGGAATTAACCGACGCCATAGTTATTTTGATAATCCTCCTTATAAATTCAGTACTGGGTTTTGTCCAGGAATACAGGGCAGAAAGAGCACTTCAGGCTCTCAAAGAACTCTCCTCTCCCAGCGCCCAGGTGATAAGAGAAGGAAAGGAAGAAAATATTTATTCCAAAAATCTGGTACCCGGGGATGTCATCAAACTTTCTGCTGGGGATTTGGTACCTGCTGACTGTAGAGTCACCGAACAGATAAATCTTAGGGCAGATGAATCAATTCTTACTGGTGAATCTGTACCAGTAAATAAGATCACTTCTACAATCACTAAAGCACACCTCCCCCTGGGGGATATGAAAAACCTTCTTTTTAGCGGTACAACCATAGTCAAGGGAAGATGCCAGGCAGTAGTCATGGGAACAGGACAGAATACAGAGATCGGTAAAATCGCCAATATGGTACAGAAAGAGGAGGATGTGACTCCTCTTCAGATAGAGCTAAAGACTGTTGGGAAAAGGATTGGTATCGTATGCCTGGCCATAAGTGCAGTAGTATTTGTATCTGGTATATTGAAGGGAAATAATATTGCCCAGATGCTCCTGGTTGCAGTAGCTCTGGCAGTAGCTGCCATTCCTGAAGGACTGCCAGCAATTGTTAATGTATCTCTGGCACTTGGAGTGCAGAAGATGGCCAGAAATAATGCAATAGTCAGGAAACTGAGTTCGGTTGAGACCCTGGGAAGGGTATCGGTAATCTGTACAGATAAAACAGGGACTCTAACAGAGAACAAGATGAAGGCAAGAAAGATCTATAGTGGTCTGGAGCTGGTAAAAGAATATGATGAATACGTAATTAAACAGGGTAAAGCCTACAGCAGTTCTGGTGAGAGCAGTAAAAGTGAAGAAAATAAATACCTCAATCTACAAGACCTAAATGATAATAGAGCTTTAAAGCTGCTTCTTGAGGATGCGGTATTTTGTAATGATGCATATTACCTGGACAAAGAACAGGGCAAGATTGTTGGTGATCCTACCGAAGCAGCCCTTATTGAACTAGCAGATACCTATTCCATTGATAAAGAGGTTCTAGAGAAACAATATCCCAGGGAAATGGAGGAACCCTTTGATTCCATCCGGAAAATGATGACTACTATAAACCGAATCCCTGAAAAGGACCTAAGGAGTACTAAAGAAAGTCACATATTATTTTCCAAAGGGGCGCCAGAGGTAATCCTAGAAAGATGTTCAAAGATAATAAGGAATGGAATGATCGTAGATCTAAGCTATGCTGAAAGGGCTGTGATAACTGATAATAATTCTAACCTGGCAGGCAAAGCAATGCGAAACCTGGCTTTTGCATATAAATACCTGGACAATCTTCCAGGAAAAGAAAATATAGCTGATGAAGAAAAAAACCTGGTATACCTTGGAATGGTAGGTATGATAGACCCTCCGAGACCGGAGGTTTATGATGCCATAAAAAAATGTAAGAAGGCAAATATCAGGGTGATAATGGTAACCGGAGACCATAAGCTGACAGCCAAAGCAATCGGTGCTGAGCTTGGTATACTAGAGTTCGGCGAAAAAGTAATCGATGGTGCCGAGTTAGATAATCTATCAGAAAAGGAAATCGAAGACCAGATCGAGAATATAAGAATATTTGCCCGGGTGTCTCCCTCTAATAAAGTAGATATCGTAGACGCTCTGAAGAAAAAACGAAATATTGTTGCCATGACTGGAGATGGTATTAATGATGCACCTTCGCTCAAGAGAGCAGATATTGGTGTAGCCATGGGTATGGTCGGGACAGATGTAAGCAAGGAATCCAGCAATATGATTCTTGCTGATGACAATTTTGCTACCATTGTAAAAGCTATTAAACAGGGTAGGGTTATCTATGATAATCTTAGGAAATTTATATTGTTTTTATTATCCTGTAATCTCTCAGAAGTGCTAGTTATATTTATCTCTATAGTAGTAGGGGATTATATATTTTACTTTCTCACTGGGCAGAGAGGATATCTATATATACCCATGCTTCCAGTACAAATACTCTGGATGAATCTGGTAACTGACGGGCTTCCAGCCATGGCGCTGGGTATAGATCCCCCTGAAAAAAATATCATGGATAGAAAGGCAACCAGGAAAAAAGAGCCGATCCTTAGTTCCAGAAGACTTATAATGGTCAGCTGGCAGGGTTTAATAATGACCATGGGAGCATTATTTGTATATTTTAGTGCCCCCATACTATTTAAGGAAAGTCCTCAAATCTATCAGACTATGGTTTTTTCAGCCTTAGTTATTACCCAGCTTCTGCATACTTATAATTTCAGATTTAAGGACAAGGGAATATTCAGAAAAAATATATTTAGAAATAAATACCTTAATCTTGCTGTAGCAGTATCTATATTATTTCAGATTGCAATAATCTATACTCCCTGGCTACAGAATGTGTTTAAAACTTCCAACTTGGATTTAGGCCACTGGTTACTAGTTGTTGGAAGCTCTATTGTTCCGGTATTTATAATTAATTTTATAAATGAGAT
>CAZKVA010000197.1:0-3198 GCA_964556035.1 uncultured Actinomycetota bacterium | reverse complement strand
TTCTCAATAAGTCTTGAAAGCTTTTCAATCAGTATTTTTTTGCTTAATTCATCCAGTTCGAAGCATGGTCTTCTGGAGGCTGCACTGCTTATTATGCCTCTGTAAGCAAGCATTTCCTTCTCGCAGGTGATATAGTATTCTATCTCCTGATCCTCAAGATAAAGAAGTGTTGCCATATCCTCAAAGATCTTATCGGCTTCCTCAAATTCATCATTCTTGAATTTACTAAAAATATCTACAAATAACTCTATTATCGAACATCCAGGCATTATGCCGCAAACATCTCTTTTAAGGTGTTCCATATAATGTGTCCCTCCCTTACCGGCAAATACCGAGAGTTTTTTCTTTGATGATTGTATTATTTCAGTGATCTTTGGGCCTGATAGCTGATTTTCAATCTTTGCATATCTTATATTGCTGCATTCCTCCGAAAGTTTGAGAAAGAAATCCAGGTCCATATTTACCCCACTGTATTTAGGTGAATCCTGGATTACTATTGGAATGTCTACCGAATTTGATACATCCACATAATGATTAAATAGTTTGCCTGGACTTATAGGAACACAATACGGAGGAAAGATTATCAATGCATCCATTCCACGATCCTGGCAAAACCTTGCTTGCTTTATCGTGGTTTTAGTACCTGGCTTACCTACACCTGCCATCAATTTAACTCTTCCATTATTCGCATCGACAAAGACCTTGGTAATCTTATTTATCTCATCATCAGATAATTTATAAAATTCACTATTTAATCCAAAGACAGCAAGTCCATCTACTCCTTTTCCTATAAGAAAATCTATCAAACTCCTTATGCTGCCATAATCAACTTCCCTGTCTTTGTTAAATGGCACAGATAGAACCGGGTATACACCTTCTAATTTATTACCAGACATTTTTTAATCTCCTTTTATCTATTGAATTTCGGAAAGATTATTTAATCTTATCCCTTTTATATAGTAAATATCCTCCATCAACTACTATTTCGGAACCCGTCATATAGTCAGATTCGTTTGAAGCTAGAAAAACTGCTGCTCCTACAAGATCATTAGCATCTCCAACACCCTTGATAAATGTCCTGGTTTCTATTTTCTTTAATATTTCCTTATCCTTGAATGCTTTATCTATATCGGTCTTTATGGCTCCAGGTACTATTTCGTTCACATTTACACCATGTGGAGATAATTCATATGCCATAGATTTTGTTAACATCCCTATTGCACCTTTAGCAGCACAGTAATGCGCCCTTGCATAATCAGGCAGATACTTCGAAATAGATGATATGTTGATGATCTTTCCAGAATTATTTGTAACCATATGCTTACCAAAAACTTGTCCGGAAATGAAATAACCCTTTACTATTACATTAAAGATAGCATCCCATTCACTATCACTTATCTCAAGAAAAGGTGTTCTCCTGATAAAACCTGCATTATTTACAAGGATATCTATTTTATCGAATTTTTTTACTGAAGCTTCAAACAATTTCTCTACTTCATCTCTTTTTGAGACATCAGCACGTACTGAAATAACATTAACTCCAAAATTTTCAATCTGTTTTTTTACTTCTGTTGCTTTATCTGCTGATGATAAATAATTGATGACAATATTACACCCCTGTTCTGCAAAACCTATGGCTATTGCAGCACCAATTCCCCTGGAAGAACCGGTTATAACTGCCGTTTTATTTTCTAATCTCCTATTCATATTTTCATTCTTATATCTATAAGTTGTTTAATATTTTTACTGCTTCACCATCATGTCCCGGGACAATCATGAATCCACTTTCCTTAAATTTATCATAAAAACTATAAAAATCTAATAAATTATAAAATAATCCCCCAGGAATCTTTTCAGATATATTTTTATTGGTAAATATTATATCTCCCGCAAAAAGAAATCCCTTAAAATCCTTATCTTTGTAATTGAAATCAGATTCAAAGATGATTGCCTGACTACAAGGTGTGTGCCCACCTACCCAGTGAGTGCTCACTCCTTTGATTATTTCTTTACCATCACCAATAATAATGAACCTGTCTCCATTACATTCTTTTACCTTTTCCAGTATCTTGCTATTGTAAATATTTTCCTTATATAAAAAATTATATTTTTCTTCAAAAAGGTTTTTATATGTCTCATCAGTTAATATTATCTTAGCTTCATCATAATCAAAAATACCTGAACAATGATCGTAGTGCAGGTGAGTAGGAAAGATATAATCAACTTTTTCAAATTTTTTAATATCATCTGTTCTTTCCCACTTATGTCCCCCCTTTGTTGATATATTTATATAATCAATATCTTTTATGCCGGTATCTACAAGAAATATCTTTCCATTGTATTCGACTTTCCAATAAATGGAGTAAATATCATAGAGAACATCAAAGTCCCTCAAATAGTACAATATTGGACCTCTTGCTTTTACTTTTGCATTTACAAATCCTTCTATGCTAAAGGATGTTTTTGCTTTTTTATTCTTTTTCAATCTTAAAATACTGTACCCTGTCCATAAATTTATATTTTTTCAGGATCTTCTCATCTATATAGACACCAAGACCCGGTTCATCATTTGGATAAATATATCCATCTTTAACCACAGGTTCTGATATGAGAACATCAAACATCAGTGGATTTGGCATCCTGCAGTACTCGAGTATTAAAGGATTTTCAATTGATATCATTAAATCCAGGTGAGCCATCAGGCTTATGCCTGACCTGAAAACATGGGGGGCAATTTTTTTACCTCTTGCTCCAGCATATTCGGCTACTTCCTTGAACTGGATTATCCCTCCTACATTTGTAGCATCGGGTTGATAAACATCTGCGATATCATTATCAATAAATGACTTGAACTCATATATGGTACTACCGTTCTCACCCATGGCAATAGGAATATTGCAGTTCTTCTTTAACTTTGAATACCCGTCCAGATCATCTGTGATATACGGTTCTTCAACAAAAAATAGATCATACTCAGCAAGCTGTTTACAGATATCGATAGCTTCCTCAACATCCCAATTATATGGTACATAATTCTGTCCGGTATCAAACATAAGATCAAATTCATATCCAAGATTATTACGGATCTCTTTAACTATATTGAGATCTTTTTCCTTTCCGTATCCTCCCCTTACTTTCACAGCACTAAATCCTTCTTCAAGATAATTCTCGATTTCTTTTAACATCTCTTTCATGGGT
>CAZKVA010000196.1:0-3219 GCA_964556035.1 uncultured Actinomycetota bacterium | reverse complement strand
CGGGAGTTGGAAACGTACTGAGACAGGTCAGTGACGCGCCAGCTCTCGACCCTACTTGAAGGAATTAATTAACATGAAAAAATTATTAGGCTAAAAGACTATTATTTCTAATCATGAACATTCGCCATTTAGGATTGTTACTATGGAAATCTAATACTCGTAGTCAGCCATGTTATATTGAGGTTGCATATACAATATTAGCTTTGTCCCTTTTATAATTAAAAACAGGTAAAATAATCAAACAATCCCTACCCTACATTCTATATCTTATTTTCTAAAACCTTGGTGTCATCTAGCTCTTTGGACGCCTGTTGGTCATAGTAGTCGTCGCCTACCAGGGAAATTTTCTCAGGAGTATTTACATCATATACTCTTCCCTTCCAGTAAACTCCTTTCCTGAATCTTACCTGGATATAAGAATTCACAGCTATAGCAATAATATAGCATAGTGATACCGGCGTTAAAAAAATATCAAAGATGCGCTCTTTGAATCTAAGGGAAATTATAATTTTTATAATAAACACTAAAAAAACCTGGATTATACTCAAAATAACTAGGATTTTTGACCATTCGAATATAAGACTTATTGGAAGTAAGATAAATGGTACTAAAAAAAGTATAGAGTAGAATGCAATCGCGATTGCTTCACTGAATCCATTATAATCAAATGCGGCAAATATGAACTTAGAAAAACCGGAGACAGCGTCTCTGGAATTTTTATACATCCTGCAGAAAATATTACTGCTTCCGTCAAATACCATATAAGAAAAACCAGCGGCCTTTATCCTTTTTGACAGATGCACATCTTCAAGTATCTCGGCTTTAACCGATTCATGACCGCCAGATTCAAAATATGCTTCTTTTTTAAACATAAAAAATTGGCCGATCCCTGTACTGAAAAATTTACCTTTAGTTTTTTTAATAAGCACCAGAGGAAACATGGTAAACAAGCCCATTCCTATAAAAGATACCAGCATCCTTTCTGTAAAAGTAACCATTATCTGCTTGGGATAAGCAGAAATACCATCAAGATTGTTTTGTACCATAGTAGCCAGAGCTTTAGAGACCGAATCAGGGAAATGAAGAGTATCGGCATCAGTAAAAATAAAATATTGGCCACTGGCGTGAGAAGCTAGCTGGTGGCAGGCCCAGGACTTTCCCAACCATCCCTCTTCTAATCTTGCACCTTCGATAAGTTTTATTCTGGGGTCTTTTAATGCCATTCGTTTAACTACTGCAGCAGTGGAATCTATAGAGTTATCGTCTAAAACTAAAATTTCTAGATTTTTATAATCCTGCTTTATAAGAGAGAACAGCAATCTATTGATATTTGACTCTTCATTCCTGGCTGGTATCAGGATGGATATCAAAGGAGGTGAATCCTTGAATCTGGAGGGTAAATTAAAATTCCTAGTGTTTTTGAAAAAAATCATATTAATGATTAAATTTATTAAAATAAGAGCAACAAGACCAGAAACAATATACTGATAATAAATCATTATTTTTATCCTTTTTTTAAAATGGTACTATCTTAGTCGCAGACGATTTTTTTTGGGCAAAGTTTTTAACATTTTTATAGTAATGACTTGCTCTTTATCACACGATTGATTTTAGTAGCCCCAAGTATTGAAATTTCGAACCGGATTTTATATGAATTGATTAAACTTCATGAGTAGCAGTAGTGTGACTGGCTCGATATTATTGATAATTGCTAATCAAAAGTATAAAATTTTGAATAAATATTATAGTATTCTTAAATATCTCTAAATATATCTAAAGGATAAAATATATGAATATAAAAAAGTTTTGGTTTTTAACAGCAGTAGTATGCTTCTTAATGATTTTATTTTTTTCAGTGACAGGATGTAAGGGAGAGTTTGCATCTAAAGAAGCTTTTAAAGAAGAAGCAGCCATAGAAGAACAACCCGACAAAGAACTTTTTGATAAATATTTTTCTGATATAAGGCTGGGTAGTGTTTTTTTACTCGGAGGTAATGTAAATCTAGAAGAAAATAAAAATACTTTCCTGCCCCACCAAAAGGTATGTTTTAATGCAGGATTTAAATATAAAAATAGTTTTCTATTCAGGACTGAAATTTTTAATTTAGGAACCAATGATTTTATTGAAAGATATACCACTACTGTATTATCAGAGGGCGCAGATGGTTTAAGTATTGAAGGAATCCTTCTTCCTGTTGGAAAATATAATTACATGATTTATATAGAAAAAACACTTATAGCAGTGTTACCGTTTGAAGTTATATCATATTTTAACTATTTAAATCCCGATATTTAGGCTAAATTATATTATTTTTAAAGTTAAGAATGACAGAGTAATGTAAAAGATAGTAGTATTAGATGAACTGGGATTAGTTTAATAAAAAATTCCTCTATTAGCCCCAAGTAACAAATTTCAAACCGGATTTTAAAGGAATTAAATAGATTGGAAGATCATATCCGCTCACTTTAACTTAGAAGTGCAATTTGGACACCTTGTTGCTTTTATGTTTATAGCTGTAATGCAATATGGACATAGTTTGGTAGTAGTAGCTTTCTTTTTTTTAAAAGAACTCATAGTCTTTATTATAAAGAATAAAACAACAGCAATGATCAGAAAAGTTATAATTGTGTTTACAAAGATACCATAATTTAGGGTTACAGCTCCAGCTTGTTTTGCTGCTGCAAGTGTTATATAGGGACTAGCAGGACTGCCTTCTCTTAACACTACAAAAAGATCTAGAAAATCAACTTCCCCAAGTGCTAAACCAATTGGGGGCATAATAATATCATTTACCAGAGAGTTGACGATAGCACTAAAAGCTACTCCTAAGGTCAGACCAATAGCGAGCTCAACAATATTTCCTCTATTAATAAAATTTTTAAATTCTTTCCACATATTCCTCCTCCAATAAATAATGATGATAAGATTAGAACACTATTTTTATTATAAATTATTAAGCAAGTATTTTTAATACTTATTGACAGCCCATCGTTTACTGATTTGGAACCAGATAGTGAAAGAGTTAAAGGAATTTAAGAGAATTTTTGGCAGCCCCAAGTAACAAATTTCGAACCAGATTGTGTGTCCAGCTTAAGCTGGTATGTTCAACAGGAGATAGTCCTGTCAGGGTAGAAGCCAGAAGCCCTGTAGCTTGGATAGCGGGGAGGAGGGTAACCAAATCTCTGAAGCCTATCGACAAAGTCACCATAAAGGGTGAT
>CAZKVA010000195.1:0-3220 GCA_964556035.1 uncultured Actinomycetota bacterium | reverse complement strand
TGTCAGTTTATTATACGAAAAAAACTAACATTATGTCTGGATCAGTTTTTGGAGAGAAGGTCAAGAAGGTCAAAGGGTTTAAAGGGACCCTCGTTGGGACTCTGCTAAATCTTTAGAATCAGTCACTTTATCAATTTTAATTTTAAGATCTGCAATTTTTTCAAAACTATTAATATTAAATATTTCATTATTTTTTACAGTAACTCTCTTACCTTTAAACATCCCACTTTTTTCTATTATAAGGTTATAATCTTTATTGGAGTGACCCCATCTATAGTTAATCCCAACTAACTGACAGACTCAGTTAATTTTAATCAATTTTGTGAACTTACCATGAAAATTGTTTTATAATATAGTAGAGTAAGTATTTTTAATCTTAATCATCGCTTCGAAAAGAAAGGAAGCAAGGAAAACGAGCAAGAAACTTAAAATTGTTATAATGTTAGTTGTAGGTATACTTATTTTAGCATTAGTATTATTACCGATTTACTCGATGTTATCTTGATAGATCTTGTTAAATTATTCTGGTGGCAAAAAATAAGGAAGAACGGAAGTAAAGAAAATGAGTAAAACAGTTAAAATTGTTTTAGTGGTTTTTGTGGTAGCTATCATTGCTATATTGGTAATTAGGTATGTTGTCCTATAGTATAAAGAAATCCAGTACCTTTAGGGATTAACAAGCCCTATAACAAAATTTTGTGAATCACATTACATTTTATTGTGATGGTTGTTTTAGTTTTAATAAGAAACAAATGATATAAGAAATTCTTTCATATTGATAATGGCGTATAAAAGGCTAGATTTACTCACCCAGCACATCATCAGTTATCTTTTTTACAAGATCTTCCTTATAATTTGAATCATTACTGCATCCGCATATAGAATTTGTGCAGTGATAACAATTTTCAATATTCCCTGTCGGATCCGGGTCCTTGTTGTCCCCTGGCCCACAGCAGCTTCCATCAGTTTTGCTTTTTTCTGTTCTATCAATAAACTCCGGCATTATTTTTCCACCTTTTTCTTCTTTGCTTTTTTATGTAGTCTCTTGCAGGACTTCTTAGTCTCTATGTGCTCCTCATATTCATTCCTGAAATACCTAATGGTACTAAGTACAGGATTTGGTGCAGTCTTTCCCAGTCCGCATAATGAGGTCTCCTTTATCATATGGGCCATTTCTTCAAGCTTCTCGATATCGCCCTCTTCACCTTTTCCTTCAGTTATCCTTGTAAGTATCTCAAGCATCCTCTTTGTACCAATCCTGCATGGCGTACACTGACCGCATGATTCATCCTGTATGAAATCCATAAAGAACCTGGCCATATCCACCATGCACTGGTCCTCATCAAGGACTATCATTCCTCCAGAGCCTATGATAGCTCCCGCCTCTTTTACTCTTTCATAATCCAAGGGCACATCAAGCAGCTTTTCAGGCAGACAACCCCCGGAGGGCCCACCAAGCTGTACAGCCTTGAATTTCTTTCCTCCTTTTATTCCGCCTCCGACCTTTTCTATAATATCCCGCAGAGGTATGCCCATGGGAACTTCTACCAATCCTACATTATTGACTGCCCCGGTTAGTGCAAATATCTTGGTACCCTTACTTCCTTCAGTTCCTAATTGATTGTACCATTTAGCACCCTTAAGAATTATCTGAGGAATATTTGCATAAGTTTCTACATTATTTATCAGAGTCGGTTTTGCATACAATCCACTATTTGCAGGAAATGGAGGTCTTGGACGCGGCATCCCCCGCTTACCTTCGATGGACCTGAGCAAAGCTGTTTCTTCACCGCAAACAAAAGCTCCCGCACCCTGATAGATCTCAATATCAAAATTAAAATTACTTCCCAGTATATTTCTCCCAATCAAGCCGTATTCTTTAGCTTTCTTGATTGCATTTTTTAATGTTTCAATTGCCAGAGGGTATTCCGCCCTAACATATATATAACCCTTACACGCACCCACAGCTATAGCTGCAATTATTATTCCTTCTAATACAGAATTAGGATCGGATTCCAAAAGATTTCTATCCATAAAGGCTCCGGGGTCTCCCTCATCTCCATTGCATATTACATATTTTATTTCATCAGATGATTTTGCCTTTCTACAAAACTCCCACTTTCTCCCGGTAGGAAATCCTGCCCCTCCACGTCCTCTTAGCCCGGATTCCTTTACAATATCAATAATCCTGTCAGGATCATTCATTTCTAAAACTTTTAAAAGTGCCTTATATCCGTCATTGGCAATATAATCTTCAATTTTAAATGGATTAATTTTACCCCTGTTTCGGAGAACTCTTGACTCCTGAAAATCATAAAACTCTGACAGTTTAGTATTCTTAGTTATCGGATTTAATTCTTTTGCAATTTTGCCGGCACCAATATTTTTTTCAAATATCACCCTAACTTTTTCACTATCCAGACTATGATAGGTAATAACATTACCTTCTGAATCATTGATAGTAAGCATTGGTTCAAGGGCACAAAATCCCACGCACCCGGAAGTAGCATAAATTATATCATCAGATCTTGTCTCTTTAATATTTTGCTTTACAGCTTTTTCAATTTCCCTGGCACCGGAAGCTATTCCGCAGGTACCCAGATGTACGGTAATTTTATATCTTTTGTTCTTACCGTCAATCTTATTATCTGATATATTTTTTAATTTTATTTTTTCAAGGTCTCCTTTTGATCTGATAGTCATAAATACCTTACTCTGAATAATTATTAATAATGTCAATCACCTTATCAGGATCTACTTTTTGATATACTTTATCATCTATTACAATGACTGGCGCAATTCCACAGGCACCCACACATCTGTTTATCTCAAGCGAAAAATTCCTGTCAGGTGTAGTCTGTCCAGGTGTTATCCCTAATTCATTGCTTATATTCTCAACAATTCTTTTGGCACCCTTCACAAAACAGGCGGTACCCATGCAAACCCTGATATTGTATTTACCTTTTGGTATCATCGTAAAGAATGAATAAAATGTAACTACCCCGTAGACATCCTTTTCGGGAATACTAAGGTCGGCTGCAACCTTTCTCTGCACAGTCAAGGGCAAAAACCCCAGTGTTTCCTGAACATTCTGGAGTATAGGTATAAGGACACCCTTTTCCCCTTTGTATTTCGATATGATCTTATTAATTTTGATATTTTCTTCTTTGGTAAGTTCGTATTTAGGTAGATCTATAACTCCCATACTTCCTCTTTATTT
>CAZKVA010000194.1:0-3221 GCA_964556035.1 uncultured Actinomycetota bacterium | reverse complement strand
CAATTTGCACTGCCTGTCAGCTTTGGATCAGTTCTCCATATGGCCTGTTTGCTGCCTTCTTTTTCTATTGTGTCCACCAGCCAGTCCTGGGGGTATTCCGCCATTACCACGCGTATCTCTCCTATGTCTCCCCTTCTTACGATCTCGCGCGCTTCTTTGGCCATTACATGACCCGTATAAGTATATGTGACTGCAAAAAGGCAATTATTTTCTTTTGCCATTTTTTTTAATTCCAGCGCCTGGTCTAGTCCTGTTGTCAGCGGCTTTTCACAAACTACGCTTATACCCTTCTGTAGAAAAGCTTTTGCTATATCATAATGCAGGAAATTAGGTGTGACTATTGAGACAAAACTTATTCCGTCCTCATGGGATGCTTCTTCTTCGGCCATCTCCTGATAAGTCGCATAGATTCTGTCCCTGTCCAGGCCAAGGGACCGGCCTGTCTCAATTGTCTTGCTCTCACTGCTTGAAAAAGACCCTGCTACTATTTCAGATTTTCCATCAAGGTCAATTGCTCTCCTATGAACATCACCGATGAATGCATCCGGTCCTCCTCCTACCATACCATATTTAAGTTTTTGAGAAATTAATACAGCGCTGCTTGCTTCAATTGGCATAATATTTTCCCCCCTTGTTTATTGATTTACAAAGTATCTGATTTTATATCCGTCAAAACATATAAAATCCTATCTATATATCAATTAAAATATTCTGAAATAACATAAGATGCTGCACCAAGCGCACCTACTTCTTCTCCAAGCCTTGAAAACTCGATTTCAGATTCCTTTTTTATTTTTGGCAGAGATATTTCATTTACTTTTCTCCTTAGCTCTTTTAAAAAATACTCCCCTGCTTTTGTATATATCCCCTGTATTACCACCAGCTGAGGGTCATATAATAAAATAATATTTGATATGCCGATCGCAAACCAGTCAGTCACATCATCTAAGACCTCCAATGCAAGAGCATCACTTCTCCTAGATGCTTCGAATATATCAAATACATCAATATCTTCTGGCTCTTTATCTTTAAAGATCAATGAATCAGGGTAATTATTATGATAATCTATTGCCATTTTTGTTATCCTTCCCGCCGAGACCATGGACTCAAAGCACCCTCTTGCACCACATGAACAGATCTCTTCACCTTTAGGGTTGATCATCATATGCCCCACTTCTCCAAATATAAAATGTCCGCCTCTTTTGATCCTGTTTTCCATTATCACTCCCGAGCCCATTCCTTTACCTGCTTTTATTGCTATGATGTCAGTCCTGTCTCTGGCAATACCCCTGGTGATCTCTGCAAAAGCCTGGAATCTATTACTATTATCTATATATACAGGTATTTTATCAGACAGCTTTTCTAATATTTTTTCCTTCATCGGTATATTCTCTCCCCAGGAACTGAAATGAGGAGAAAGTATGATCAAACCTTCTTCAAAATTTGTTATCCCATATGTGCCTAATGCAAAACCAATTATTTTACTTCTGTCAATAACTGCTTCGTTTGCAAGCTTCTCATAAGACCTTATTATCTTTTTTAAAACAGAATCAAATTTTTCATCTTCATCCAGATCCAATTTAATTTTTTTTAATATCCTGCCATCAAGATTAGTGACTATAGCAATTAAGCTATTTGCCAAAATCCCCATGCCAATGGCACATCTTCCTTCTACATTAAACTTATAGATATTGGGTCTTTTACCGCCTTCTTCGGTGGATCTCCCTTTACCGACATTGATTACAAGTCCTTTTTTAATATAATAATTCATTATTTTCATAAGTGTTGTCTTGCTGAGTTTTACTTTTTTGGAGAGCTCTGCTATCGACATCTCCCCTGAACATCTGAGAATTTCCAGTATGGCTTTTCTATTAGTGTATTTAAGAGTTTTTTGTTTTCTTATTACTACCATGGTTATTGGTTTCTGTGAATCTTTAGTCTGGCAAGAGTTAATAAATATAATTATAATATGGGGATTTTAGTTTTGCAAGTTGATTTTATAACCCATATTTAAAACTCTCCTATGGAATTAGGATATTCCTTTTCAATAGGATCTACTAATTTAATCATTCTATTTGTTATTAATATAAGGTAAAATTCATTTACTCAAATTAAGTTATTCTATATTAATTAGGTGGAGAAATGGTAATAAAAAGGATTGCTATATATTATTCGATAGCTGTCGGAGCTTCAATGTTCCTTATGTGGTCCTTCTTTGTCCTTGCAGGTATGGTCCCTTAATTCCAGACCACTCCTTATTCAATTTCTTTGCACCTTATAGGTGAGGGTACAACAGCAATCTTACTCATACTTGGCGGAATTGGATTGATTAAAAAAACTAAGTGGCCCCTTCATATTCATCTTATATCGATGGGAATGCTTATTTATACTGTGATAGTCAGTCCTGGCTATTATCTTGATTTGGGCCAAATATATATTCCAATACTTTTTGCAGTCCTATTAATATTTACAGTCATACTAACAATCCTTATGTTTATTAAAATAGAAAAACTGGGATTGGATTAGAGGGTCAATATAATAATTCTTTGGTGGAAAAGCATTAATAATTGCAGATATATTATCCTTTGTGATCAATACTATTATATCAATATCATGATTTGACCGGGGATTTCCTTAAAAGCTTGAAACTAAAGAGCCAGTTAACATATATGGAATTTATTCTCTATCCAATAGTTTTATTGTTTTTTCTAATAATTCAACTTGTGGCATTTGTTGATTTTCTTCAGGTATATTTTTTCAGTTCTTTATAACAGATAAAAAAACTGCGGAAACTTTAATGGAAGAGTGATTTTCACTGTTTATCTCCTGTCAATTTTTCTAGTTTATTCCCCGGAGGAATTTTTAAATCTTCTAAATCTTTTGCTCTATTAATAATTATTAACTTTCTTAGTCCAATCCTTTGGATATCTCTAAGTAATTTCCTGGAATATTGTTGTTCCCAAATCTTTTTGGTTTCTTTGCCCTGGAAAGAAATTATCAAATTCATCAGGGGAATTCTCTATCTTAGGCGGAGGCCTCTTTCTTCCAAACTCATATATTCCCACATAATCAAGTATCTTCTTTACAATCTTATAACTGTCTTTCCGCAGGTTAAAAACCCAAAAATCCTGAATTAATTATACCCCTTTTTCATTCTGGTTTTAACAATAATTTCTTTTAAATACCTGTCAAGGAGCTCTTTTAACTGTTCATCACATTCT
>CAZKVA010000193.1:0-3244 GCA_964556035.1 uncultured Actinomycetota bacterium | reverse complement strand
TATAATCCATGCAATACTATCACCGATGGGTTATACATTCGGCGATCTGAACTTTTGGGTAATATTTCTTGCAACAGTAGCAGCAGAGATATCCGCAGTGCTTCCAACACATGCACTTGCTGGATTCGGAACATATGAAGGTGCTTTTGCATTGGCTTTTATTGTTCTTGGTTTTACCGAGGATATCTCGATAATTGTGGGATTCAGCTATCACCTGGTTGTCCTACTGTACACTGTGGCACTGGGCATTATAGGGATGATCATTATCAGTATGCCTTTTTATCGTATAAGGAAAAATAATCTGGAAAATAATCAGGGTTAAGCAGGATTTTACTTAGTATTATAATAGATTTTATATTAAAATATTTAACCAAATTAAAATTACCTTTATAGAAAAAGTTTTTTTAAATGAATAAAACAAAAGGGTTTTTTAAAAATATCGGCAGTAGATTACTAACTCCGGAAATATTTAAGGATAGGATGCTCTCTAGGAGATTCTATAAATATTTCCTTGTAGGCATGCTTATCAGGCTTGCTTTCCTGCCCTTCTTTTTCCAGCGGGACCTGCTCTCAACATTTCAGAGAGCTTCTGAGACTGTGTTTGCCGGAAACTTTGCTTCAGACTTTAACCAGATACTGACTCATATGATCCATTCAGTATATCTTTTTATACTTAACAGCATATTTCCAGTTATCAATGAGTATTCATCGATTTTTCTTGATTCTAATACATGGACATCCTGGATAAGCTTTGTTAGCAGCGATAATGTCTTTACCATCCTTGCACTTTTTAAGAGTTTGTATCTTTTATTTGATATTGCCTGTATGTTCCTTATTTTCAGGCTTTCATATGATAATGATCCGGAGAGTAGATTGAATGTCTTTAAATTCTGGATGTTCAATCCGGTAGTAATATTTGTCCTCTACCTATTTGCCCGCCATGATATTATCGGTGTTTTTGCTACACTTGTAGCATTAATGCTGGCAAAGAAGGGAAGGAAATACTGGTCCATAATTATTTTGGCCCTTGCGATAGCCCTGAGATTCTTTCCGATCATGATACTGGTTCCGCTCATAATCTACCTGGCTAGAAGTAAAAAGGATTATATCATACTGACTTCTATTGGAATTTCCGGACTGGCAGGTGTAGAATTATTTTCAAACCTTTATTTTGGGAAGAGCCTAATATTTTCACTGCTTAATACGCAACATTTTAATTATATCCTGTCTGCAAAACTTGACCTTATTATCCATGATAGGATATTTATATTTATTGTGGCTTATTTCCTTATAGTTTTCAGCTTTGCACATGCTAAAAAGAAAAGTTTTGATCTGCTTATTAACTACGGCGCCATTATCTATCTGGCATATATTGCCCTGTGTTACTTCCACCCGCAGTATGTATTATGGACCATTCCTTTCCTGGTTATAATATTTGCCAGGAAACGCATGATGTCATATTACCATTGGATCCAGTTCGGATTGCTGATGGTGGTACTCATTTACTGGGGGGATCTGGTCACCAAGTTTGTGTTTGCTCCGATCGACCACCTTTTCTTTATCTATATAACAGGACCTATACCACTGATTGAAAGGTTCTATAATTCAGCTACTTTTGTGAATATATTCAGGAGTATTTTCACTGCGGTTTCATTGTGGATGATATACCTTATTTATAAAGATAACCGCACTCTTATAAATGGAGAGGGGTCAGAAAAGGATTGAATATAGCAAGATCTAATATTGTAAAAATAATTTTAATCATAATAGTTCTTCTCATATTGCTGGGTTCAATAACGGGATGCAGCGGATTGATCTATATACCTGGAGCCAGTTATGGATATTATTTATGGGAAGAAGATGGAATAGTCCATATAGAATGGAGCGTTGACCGCAAGGATACCGATTTTTCAGGATATTTAAGTACTGATGGAGAAATATCTGGTTATGAATTAACAGGATGGGAGGACGCCGATAAAGCTGAGTTGAAAAATGATACATTATCATTTAATTCGACTTTGGGTCCTGAAGACTATTCTGACGGAATACTGATCAAAATAGCTGATTATAATTATATTGAGTTTGATCTTAGGATAAATGATGGATATGATCTTTCAAGAGTCCATATGGGAGCCTTCCTGGAAAATCCAAAAGAAAGTCCTTTCCAGATAGACCAGGATTATTTTAAAGAAGTCAGGGCAATGGCCTGGTACGAGAGACATCCATTCTCAGGTTTCTTTCACAAACTATTTTCTAATAAATATTTTACTTTCCCCTATATTTTTATTCTGGGGATAATCGTAATTGAGATCTTAAGGATAACTGCATTTAAGAAAACCACCAAAAAGGCAATTTTTATCCCTGCGGCTTATTTGGTCCTGGTCTTGATCGAGATAGGGATATTTTTCCTTCTTAGGTTTATGGTTTTATAGAATTTAAATAATCAGGAGTTATAAATTGAAAATAGCACTGGTGGGAGTCGATGGCCAGCTTGGAACTGACATTAATAGCTATTTCACTGAAAAAGGGGTGGAAGTAGTAGGACTGGTCGGTTTAGAAGAAATAGACATAACGGATCCTGGGAATTGCAGCAATATACTAAAGGATATAAACCCTGACCTAATAATCAATACCGCAGCTTTTTTAAATGTAGATCTATGCGAAGATGAGATCATATCTGCTTTTAAGGTTAATGTAGATGGGGTAAAAAACTTGACAAAGATATGTTTGGATATAGACAAGCCACTAATGCATTTTAGTACGGATTATATCTTTAATGGATCAAAGAGTGAGCCATATATTGAGGAGGATTGTGCCATTCCTTTGAGCATTTACGGCATGTCTAAACTGGGTGGAGAAAAGGTAATACAGTATATGCTTGAAAAATATTATATTATCAGGCTCTGTGGACTTTACGGCTATACTTGCAGTGTAGGAAAAGGAAATGTAAATTTTGTTGAGACCATGATAGATCTGGGGAACAAAGGCAAGAAAGTAAAAGTAATTGATGATCAGGTATGTACGCCGACCAGCACAAAAGATGTAGCAGAAAAACTTTTTGAACTGGTTCAGACAAGGAAGTATGGTACTTACCATATGACAAATACCGGTAGTTGTTCCTGGTATGAATTCGCTTGCGAGATCTTTAAGCTATCAGGGATGTCTGTCGACATTTCCCCTATAAGCAGCGAGGAATTTGGAGCAAAAGCAATCAGGCCAGGGTATTCAGTACTTGATAATAACA
>CAZKVA010000192.1:0-3247 GCA_964556035.1 uncultured Actinomycetota bacterium | reverse complement strand
CTTTTGCCTTATACAGTCTGGTCCCTTGCATATTATTAAAAAAATCCTTTCTACGTATGGAAAAATTTATATGATTTGCTAAATACTATAATCCAGAAGCTTTGTTTACTGTTCCCACTTTATCTCTGCCGAGTCTTTCCACAATCTTTCAAGGTCATAGAATTGCCTGAATTCCTCAGTAAAAACATGGATCACAAAATCATCATAATCAATAAGGATCCAATTTCCTTCGCTTGCCCCGTTTATATTTTTGGGATAGAGCTTAAGCTTCTTGAGATTAAAGCAGATATCTTCTTCTATTCTCTGGGTAAGCCGTGTGTTTTTAGCACTGATGATTATAAAATAATCTGTAATGATCAGCCTGGACCTCATATCCAGTATTTTGACATAGTCCGCCTTCTTTTCATCTGCTATTTTTGCAGCGGACCTTACTGCATTTAAAATACTATCTGGTTTAGTCTTTTCTATTATTTTTGCTTTTATCTTTTCTTTCTGTTTTATTTTATCTATCACTGACTGGTATAATCACTCCCTAGTAATACTGTAATGTCTACATTGTCAATATTGTTATCGGATTTTTTAATAACTCCTACGCCCAATCTTTCCTGTATTTGCTGGGCAAATGCCTCAATACTTTCATCATCCGCATATATTATTATCTCTGTCTGGGTATAAGACCAATTATCTGCATCCCTGGTCTCTTTAACCTCTATTATCTTTTCATCTGCATTAAAATGATCTTCCAGTATGCCCTGTACTGTAGATGCAAGCTTTGCTGTACCTTCTCCATTAAGGATAACCATATCTACTATTCCTACGACCTCAACAGGGACCACATCCTGTGCAGATGTAGGATCGTAATCAGATCCAAGTATTATCACTATATCTGAACTTACAACCTCTTCTTCCCTGGTCGTAATATTTCCGGTCCCCAGCATACCTTTGATCTCACTGGCCGCAGTCATTATAACTGATTCATTTGATGAATAGACCACTATTTCGCTTTCAGAATAATTAAAATTATCAGCATTTCCAACTTCAAGTATATCGAACTTGTCCTTTCCGCTTTCATATACCTGTGACTTTAGCGCATCAGATAATTCAGCAGCAATTCCCGGAGTGCCCACACCATTTAAAATCGTCACAGTTATCGTCCTCTCAGCACCGGTAACTACTTCTTCCTGCGTCTGGTCCTTATTGAAAAGGTTTGAAAGATTTGCAACATCGGGAAGATAGACTGTCCTTCCCCCATCTAGTTCAGTCTTCGAAGAAATTCCAAGTGTGTAGACCATATTCTTGCCAGCCTCAATTTTGGAGAATGTTGAAAACAGCTTCAACAGCTCTTCAAGGCTTAAGTCCGAATCTATATAATCCTTTACAAGATTGATATTATTTGTAAGATCCTCTTCACTGGTACCAACGATTGCGGCAATTATTGTATCTATTATCTTTTTCTGTATCTTTATATCTTCAATAGGGACATCTTTCTCAATGCCGCTAAAAAATTTTAATATATTCTGAGTTTCATCTCCGTCAAGGAGATTAACCCCGGGCTCCAGGCTGAATGTGGTATTATCCGTATAGTTTTTTACTGCATACGCCTGGTCGAGGGAAAGCTCTATTCCACCCAGCTTACCTACCACACTCTTAATATCCATCAGCATATAATAATCTATTTCCATATCCATCCCTAATCCCTTTTCAAGAGTTAAGGACAAAAGATCCATGCCTCCGATCTCTACAGCTCTTCCTATAAGTTCGGGTCCTACACCAGGAATATCCATAAAAGTGTTCGTAGGCATACATAATGAACGGGTCTCACCTGGAGTACTATAATAGCTGGTAAACATTATAGAGCTTACATCAGGCTCATTAAGATCCTCTCCAGCGCAGGCCATTATTATATTAATATCCTCTCCCAATTCAAGGGATTCAGGCACCGTTATTCTTTCTTCCTCTGTGATCTCTGCTGTCGGGGCAAAGAAACGGTTTTTGATATAACGGTATCCAAAAACTATGCCAGCGGCAATAATAACGAGTATTAGAAAGACAGTAAAAGAAGTGTAAATGAGTTTTCTTTTCTTCCTTTTCTCACGGATCCTCTTACTCCTATAACCTTCTTCCCCTACATCATCTCCTGAATAATCGGCAAATTCAAAATCCTCATCTTTGAAGAAATCATCATCAAAATCTTTTTTATCTCCCATTTCCGGGCTTTCCTTTTTACCGGTCCCCTGCGTTTCGTGATCATCATCTGCAGGATATTGATCCTGGTCATCTACATAATCATCATTACCGTCCGGATACTTTTCTTCCCGGTTCTTATTATCATCGTCATTGCCGTCTCTGTAATCATAAGACATATCTAATTACCTCCACAAATACTGTTCCATACCCTGCCTGTGTCAGGATGCAGGGGCTTACCTTTATTTATTACATATATTATAGTATTTTTATAAACTTCTATTAAGCATGAATTTATATTTTTTAATGCCAGCTCCCTGATCTTGTGAATACCTTCATATTTTCTTCCCTCTTCTGCCTTATCAGCAATAAGAAGTATCTTATCTTCAGTGCTCATGCCACAGTAACCCGTAGTATGATACCTGATAACATTTAAGATCTTTTCATCATTTATGTCAAAATCCCTTGATACAAGAAAATCTCCTGCACTAGCATGCAGGACCGACTTAAACTTAAGTTCCTGACTGCTTACTTCCGGATGATGCTTCCTAATTATCGCCTTCAGCTGCTCGCGGTCAAATATCTTCCCATAGTCGTGCAATAGACATGCTACACTCAATCTATAGATGTCTATTTCACCTTTTTGTTTCTCTGCTATCTGGTTTGCAAATTTTAGTGTATTTACCGAATGGGTAAAAAGCGAATATTTCATAAGTTTTTGGATTTTACCCGCCAACTGTTTCAAGTATTGTTTCTTGCTGCTTTCTATATTTAGATCATTTATAAAGTCCATGTTTTAATATATAGTTATTCACTCCTTCGGGAACCAGGTAATTGACCGGTCTTCCGATTTTTATTCTTTGTCTTATATCTGTAGAGGATATGGCAAGTGCCGGTATCTCCATTATAAATATTCTCTGGTCCACCTCATCTTCATCATCAAACAAGGTAGTCTTTAATTCTTTTATCTTTGAAAGATCATAACCCGGCCTTGTGGCAGCAATAAATTTTGCCAGAGTGACTATTTCCCTTGTATTTTTCCATGTTAGTATCTCCAGTATAG
>CAZKVA010000191.1:0-3323 GCA_964556035.1 uncultured Actinomycetota bacterium | reverse complement strand
TAGCCTTCCCACATTCAAGACAATAAATTTCATCTTCTTTTTTCTCATTCATTTTTATTTATCCAATCTTTTTTTCGCAATAATCATATTTTTAAAATTATCTTGGCTATTATCCATAAAACAAGAGCAACCAATGATACTATAATACCGGGCTGTGCTTTCCGGGGTCTTCAGGATCTTTGCCATTTTAGCAATGGTGTATAACTTCATATCGCAATTATAGAGATATAGACGCAATTAGTAAAACAAGCTTTCGCGGTTTCTCTGCGGTTTTAAACGCGCAAACGAGATCCCTTTTTATAGACTTAGAAAACTTGGGTTTTAACGTATTTGCAACGTATTTACGTTAATATAAGCAACTGGCAAAACTGGCAGTTTAGCTTACATTCTAATGTATGCTTTAGTGTGCCTTTTAAATAGCGCTATATTGCTTCCTAAGACGTTTAACTACTTCATTAATAGTATTTTACCTTTAAATAATAAAGGGCTTTAAAATTGATATTTTACATACTTTTAAAATGTTTAGTTTTGTTCACCTGGAAGTGAAACATTTTGCAACATTTAAAGGGACTGAAACATTGCATTTTCTTTCACCTGTTATCTGTTTTAACAGGCACATAATAAATTGTTTTTATCAAATTAAAACACCTGTAAATCTCCTGTATTATCAGGACAATCTAAATTAGTTATTATTTAGTTTTATCTAATTTATTTAACTGTTTTCTAACTGTATTAACAGCGCTTTTATTATCCGTTTTTTATCATGCTTTTTAAATGAATAGATTTCTAAAATGTAACATTTTGTAAAATTAAAAGAGTTAAAATATCACTATAACTAGGTTTAGGCTATGTTACACTTAAATTGACTTTTGCGCCCTCTTTGCCTTTTTTATAGAGTTAAGAAAGTAAAGAAATGGTTTTTCATGCTTTTATCTTTTTTATAATGTTGTAAAAGCTATTAAAATGGCATAGAGGTGCTGGATAACACTGTAGCCAACCTGTAGTATATTTTGCTTACTTTCTAATTATGCCCGGCCTTAGCTTTTGCTTTTTGTATAATTGTGTATGTTTTGTCAGGTTTTTCTTTATATTATAAAAATATAAGCTCTATAATCGTTTCTGGGGGCTTTAAAATTTTTTATAATGTTATTGTATAGGGAAAACTTAGTTATTTTTTCATTATTTTTAGCTATCCCTGATCAGCAATTGTTTAATGCTGGTTCAGAGTCCTAAACTTATATATGCCTTATCAGATATAAATTCTAAATTTGTTACTTCCAGTATAAAGCCTTTAGAATCTGTAGGCACTTCATAACTTACTGTATAGGTTCCTTCCAATCCGGGATTAATATTATCCATTTCAGAAAGTGTAACAAATTCCCTGTCTTCATCATCGAAGAGCTTTAGGGCGGTTAATGTCTTCATTTCTTTGCCTACATTTTTAACCGTAAATCTGACTCTTATCCATCTCCCTGCGCTCACCTCTAGATCGTCAACAAGTAGTATTTTCCAATTTACCTCATTGTTAATTGTTATACTTTCATTGATTGAATAAGGATTCTCTTTGCTTCCAATTTCTGCCTCTTTTTTGGTTTTAGCTTCTTCTACTACCTCTATTTCTTCCTGTGCTTCCTCTTCCTTTGCTACTTCTAATGCCTCTATCTCCTCCCTTACTATCTCTCTAACCTCTGTTTCTGTAAGGGCTCTAGGTAAAGAGATAAGATAGCCAACTATAGCTATTACCAAAACTAATACAAATATTCCTGATCCTATAAGTATCCATTTTACTGGTTTATTCATTTTCTATATTCCTTTCCTCTTAAGTTCTAAAAAGCCTAAACTCCCTTTTAAATTATTTAAGAATTGTGCATAATACAATCAAAATAGGCATAGTAATAAATATCGTTAAAATTATACCTATTATTTGCATTTTGTTTGCAACTTCTTTTACCTTATCAATTTTAATTTCTTTTCTACAATAAGGACAAACCTGAAAATCTTTTTTTATAACCTTCTCACAATAAGGACATAGAATTTTGTCTTCTTTTTTCATATAACAACAATAACATTCAGTATTACTTTTTTCTATTATTAAAGGGTTTGGGAGCAAGCTCCCAAGTATAAAAGGTCGGTGTATGGCCCATTGCGAAAGCAAGTGGCTATACAAAGACGCAGCTCGCCCATAATTTTTTTATTGACTCTTTTAACTAATTATCTTACTTCTTCTCTAAATGATTCTCCAATTTTTTCTCTATTCCGTCAGAGTAACTTTCCACTCACAATTAGCAGAATCGACTTCCAAATAATAATTCCCCTTGTCTTTATATAAATAAGTAGATTTTGGTGTACCCATGCTGTCTTGCACCATTACTTCAAAAAACGCTCCGTCTTTTTCTAAGCTTTTTCCTTCCTCAATTATATAGATAAAACAAACTGTAGCGTCGCCACCAGTAGCTTGGTAGGTTAAAGTTTGTCCATTACCGTTGAGATGAAATATTTGAGATAGTTTTCTTGAATTTCCTTCTATTGAAATAACTACCTGCGGTTCTTTCTCAATTTCATCCGTATTATTTTTTACTTCTTCTCCTTCAACTATTTCCTCTACCTCTTCTGTTTCTTCTATTGGCTCTTCTACTACCTTCTCTTTCTCCCCTGCCGTATCCTCTTTTGCCTTCTCAAGTTCAACAATATCTGATTCAAGTCTATCAATTCTTTCATCTGTAAGTTTTAATTGATTTTTTGTTATGCTCAATTCACTTTTAAGATTATCGATCTCTATGTTTTTATCAATTATTTCATTTTCTAAATCAGATATTTTGTCTTTATTGTTATCGGTTTCACAAGAAGTCAATACGAAACCAAAAACCAGTACTATAACCAAAAATGAAACAATAAAATATGATTTCTTTTTCATTCCTTATCCTTTCTTAAATTTAATAATTAAATATCGCCTTTTTATAGCCCTGGTATCAATTTTAAGGCTTTAAGGTATAAACTCTAAAATAATGTTTAAGTGCCTTAGGAGCGCATACAGTAATAACTAAAGCTACTATAGCTCCAATAATAAATGGTATCATCTCATTTTTCTCTTCTCCAAAAATAAATTGAATCCATATTATATCCTTTCTTTTCCAATATCCTACGAATTATATAACCCACTATCATAGATACCGCTACACATATACATACTATTATTACTTCTCTCATTAACATCCTCCAAAACACGTAATTAAAAAAATCATTACAGCAAGAGATACTACTATGGGTAACACAATCACAAATATTGTATCTGCTTTTCTCATGAGTTTTTTATCTTTTTTATC
>CAZKVA010000190.1:3039-3324 GCA_964556035.1 uncultured Actinomycetota bacterium | reverse complement strand
GAAAGAGATCCAGATAAACTTAAGGTTCTAAAAGTAGGGATAGGGATGCTCGGGTATGGTTTTATGGGAAAGACACATACAAATGCATTTAAAAAGATATCGTATCAGTCCTGGAGCTGGCCCCCCGCCGGCAATTCCTGAATTGGTCGCTATCTGTGGAAGGAATAAAGCTAAAGTTGAAGAAGCTGCGCTTAAGTTTGGATATGAAGGTTACTATACGGATTGGCATGAGGCAGTAAAGGATCCCAGGATAGAAATATTTGACAATTGGTCTCCCGATGATAC
>CAZKVA010000190.1:0-3029 GCA_964556035.1 uncultured Actinomycetota bacterium | reverse complement strand
GCCATCAATAGCAGCATTAAAAGAGGGCAAATATGTGATATGCGAAAAACCCCTGGCCATGACAGTGAAGGATGCAAAGGATATGTATCTGACAGCAAAAAAATCCGGTGTTAAGAATATGTGTGCCCATAATTACAGGTTTATGCCGGCTGTCAGGCTTGCCAGGGAGATCCTGGACAAGGGCTATCTGGGAGATATTTATGAATTTAAATGCAGGTATCTGCAGCCTTATGGCGCAGACCCCAAAGAACCTATAGAAAATGTCTGGTATGCAACAGGTACAAGATCAGGAGTTATGTTGGGCATAGGCTCACATGTCATCGATATGGCACGTTTTCTGGCAGGGGAGATATCAACTGTATTCGGGATACAGAAAGTCTTTAATAAATCCAGATCCAATAAAGCAGGGAAGACCGAAACTGTAGAAGCAGATGAAAGTAATGTAGCTATAGTCGAATTTGAAAGCGGTGCAGTAGGGACAATTGAAACATCTTGTATAAATGTCGGCAAAAAGAACCAGTTGGTATGGGAGATATACGGAACAAAAGGAAGTATGCTATGGGATCTGGAGGACCTGAACAATCTCCATGTCAATCTGTCTGACCCCCCGGTTAAGGGATTATCAGGGTTTACAAAAATAAATGTCACTGATTTTGATCATCCCTTTGCGGATATGTTATGGCCCCCGGGGCATAACATGGGCTGGGAGTGTGGACATGTAAACGAATTACTGCATTTTGTGGACGCGGTTGTAAATGATAAACCCATTGAGCCTTATGGAGCTACATTCTATGGTGGATATATTATCCAGTTAATAATGGATGCAATAGGACGGTCCAGCAGTAGCGGTAAGAAAATAAAAATAGATTCTGAAATATAGAATCAGTATCCAGAAAAAACCGGGTTTTACCGGTAAATATATATAGCAAAATATTTAAGTGAATCAAAACTATTAAATGATAGGAGGCATGAAATGAAAATAGGAATTGACAGTTACTGCTACCACCGCTATTTTGGGGAAGTTTACGAAGGAGTTGAAAATCCACCAAAATATGAGATGACCCTTGAGGATTTTATTAAAAGGGCGACCGAACTTGGCGTTGACGGAGTATCGCTTGAGACCTGCTTTATCCCTTCTTTTGACGAATCATATCTAAAAAAAATAAAGGAGCTTCTTCGTGCTGGTAATCTCGAGGCTGTAGTAGCATGGGGCCACCCAAATGGGCTTGAAGGCGGGGAAAATGCAGAAGCCATAAAAGATATGGAGAAGCACTTCAGGACATGTGAGATACTGGATGTAGATATTTTAAGGATGGTAGGTTCAAGCCTTGCATACCGGCACCTGCCTCACGGACCACAAATCGAAAAGATCTCTATACTTCTCAAAGATTCCGTAAAGAAAGCTGAAGATAGGGGAATAAAGCTTGCCATTGAAAATCATTTTGATTTTGAGACTGATGAGATCCTTATGATAGTAAACAATATGGATTCCGATTATTTTGGAGTGACATTTGATACTGGAAATTGTCTGAGGTATGGCGAGGAACCGGTAGAGATGACAAAGAAGCTAGCAAAACATATCTTTGCAACCCATACAAAAGATGTGCAGCTCCTTGCAGGGGCCAAGCCTGAAGACTGGTATTACTATGCATGTACTCCTATTGGAAAAGGCATAGTAAATATTCCCGGAATAATAGAAGTGCTCGAAAAAGAGAATTATCAGGGTTTATATGCAATAGAGATAGATTATATGGGCCCAGCATTTGGAGACGATACTGATAAAGCAGTCAGCGATAGTGTCGATTATTTAAAGACATTAAAATAGCATAATATATTATATCTGAAAGGTTCAACATATTGCAGCAAAGAGAGAGATTAAAAGACTATTTACTGGAGATCCCAAACTATCTTTCTATATTTATTTTTCCTCTATTCTTCCTGACTTTGAGCCCGATCCTTTTGGATATAAGTGTATCAACAGGCATAAAGATCGGTGACTTTAATCTTGTTTTTACTTTCTTTACAATTGGAAGTGTAATCGGCCAGTTGACTTCGATACTATATAATAGGAGATTTAATTCCCTGTCTGTATTGGTGGCCGGTTTTATTGTCCTGATCCCGGTCACCTTCGCTCTTAGCCGTGTCAGCAGCCTGTATGCTTTTTATATCCTGTACTTTATAAGCGGGTACATCCTGGGAGTAATCTGGCTCCAGGCAAATAATAATATTATGAGAAGCAGGATCAAAAACAAAGACAGGCTTATTTCACTTGCGCTGAGCTTTTACCCTATCGGGGCTTTTGTGGCTCCATATATTTCTTCATCCATAGTCGGCAGGGGAATGAATTGGCAGATCCTTTATTATATATTGATATTTTTAATAATAATCATCATCATCCTATTTCTTGTCATTACAAGAAGAATAGGATATCTGTCCTTAAAGCGTGCTGAGAAGATATCCTTTAAGGAGATCTTTACCGATAGGAGAAGAAATATTCTTTTTGTCTTAAGTGCAGTGATGCTGGGAGTATATGCTATTTCCGAAACAGTCATTGCTACCTGGGCCCCGACATTTTTTAGAACTGAGAGATCTTATACTATTGGTGACGTAGCACTCATCGTATCTCTTTTCTGGGGCGGCATTCTTTTAGGTAGGGTGATAACAGGCATATTTTCAGGAAAAATAAAAGCCTATTATTTAGTCCTTATACTATCTTTAATTGCAATCCTTTCGTCGATCTCCATTTACTTCTCCGGCAGCAGGAATATGGACCTGATATTAATCATTATTGTAGGTCTGGGATATTCTGCCATATTTCCTTTACTTGTCTCTATCGGGAGTGCTGTCTATAAAATGGGCAGCGGGGTGCTCCTTACAATACTCTTTGCAGCAGCAAATCTCGGGATATCACTGACTCCCTATATGACCAGGTTCTTCTCAGGTTTTAGCATGCTTCTTTCTATTTCACTGGCACCGATCTTCATGATTGTTTTCATTATATTAAGTATTACAATTATTATTTATTCGAG
>CAZKVA010000189.1:0-3330 GCA_964556035.1 uncultured Actinomycetota bacterium | reverse complement strand
CCACTGTTTAAGCGGAATTTCTTCTCTTTATTTTTTTCAACTGTCGAAAACGAGAATATATAATTAAAAAAAGCTGAAAACACTAGGAATTTTGAAAACCGAGCCCTATGCTGTTAGAGAATGGAATACCCCCTTTGCTGGGGAAGAACCTATAATTGGCGGAGAGAGTGGGATTCGGTCTTTCGTCTCACTTCGTTCGCTGCAGAGCCGCAGACTCCCTCGCATACGCTCAGTCCGTCTTTTCGAATCCAGGGAACATGGATCCACCATGTCCCCACTCACTAGCTCTACCGTGTCTAATGTTCTACTGTATATAATTGGCGGAGAGAGTGGGATTCGAACCCACGGTACTGCTGTTAAGGCAGTACACTCGATTTCGAGTCGAGCGCCTTCAACCGGACTCAGCCATCTCTCCACAAATACCTAAAACATCAAAGCCGCTTATACGCCGGTTTCTTTGATCCTATCAAGAATCTCTCTGTTTTTTGGGACCATCCGGAAAAACTCTTCAAGTTTATCACAAACATACTCTACGCAGTAAGCGCAATTTTTTACATTCTTTTCCATTCCGCATTTTCTTATTTCACATACTCCACAGTAATTAAATTTCTTACCACCCGCGGTTATGCATCCTTCACAGTTTATATCTTCCGGACGAATCTCACTCGAGTACATTTTGGACCATACTTCGGCTGTCTCTTTTCTTTTTAATTCATCATCTTCCCTGGTCGCTTTAAATGCGGCACAATCACTGCAGATATTTCCACATATTGAAATAATCTTTTCCATATTGATCCTCTCATGTGTTTATTTAATATATTCATTCAGTAAAAAAGCCATGATCATTATATTATTTTTGAATGCTCATGTTTTTATGAAATCATAAATGCCGGAGAGAGAGGGATTCGTTCTTTCGTCTCGCTTTCAGCTCGCTGCAGAGACGCAGACTCCCTCGCATACGCTCAGTCCGTCTTTTCGAATCCAGGGAACATGGATCCACCATGTCCCCACTCACTAGCTCTACCGTGTCTAATATTAAACTGTATATAAATATGGCGGAGAGAGAGGGATTCGAACCCTCGAAGCAGCTTACGCCACTTACACGCTTTCCAAGCGTGCGCCTTCAACCACTCAGCCATCTCTCCGCAGAAAAGTATTATAACACAGTAAAAGTAAAAAAATTGTGAAAAAATTATCACGCTTGGGCCAGCAATATTCCACAGGCTATCCTGGTTACCGGTCCCCTTAGCCTGATCATATTGTTCTTATCAATAGATACTTCGAGGGTCCCTCCCGGCATATGGACATTTACTTTATTATCTACCATGTCCTTCCTGTAAAGAACAGCTACAACTCCGCAGGAACTGCTACCAGAAGCTAGCGTATAACCTGCACCCCTCTCCCATATTTCAATCATTATATTCTTTCTATCAATGATCTGGGTAAATTGAACATTTATTCGATCAGGAAACATAGTATTGTTTTCAATAAGCGGACCGATTTTTTTTATATCAATACTATCCAGATTATCTACCATAAAAACAGCATGCGGATTTCCTATAGAAACAGCGGAAAAGATCAGCTCCCTTCCTTCAATAAATATCGACATATCAAGAGTCTCTTCCCCGTCAAACTTAACCGGAATAGAATCAGGAGTAAATGAAGCTTTCCCCATTTCAACTAAAATACTTTTCACATCATTTTTTCCCCGCACTGTTTGAATCTCGCACTTGACCACAGATCCGCCTACTTCCAGGCTAAATTTTTTCTTATCAGTAAATTCCATACCGTAAAGATAGTCAGCAAATATCCTGATACCATTACCGCTCTTCTCTGCTTCACTTCCATCTGGATTATATATCCTGAGTCCGAAATCAGCTTTATTGGAATCCATGGACACCAGAAGACCGTCCGAGCCTATCCCATAATTCCTATTACATATTCTCTGTATCGCTTCTTTTGTGAGTTCAAAACCAATAGTTTTAGGATTAAGCACAATATAGTCATTGCCCAGACCATGACTTTTTAACCAGCCATCTTTGGCTCTGACGATATTTGTGTTTTTCATTTTTTTAGTCTTCACCAGATTAAATTTCTTTATTGATTACTGTAATATAAATTAAAATATTATGATATTTATTTATTGTACTATAGAATATTATATGACTAGAAGAATTATCTGGAAAATATTTCTTTTTATTGTTATAAATATGTTTTCATATTGAAATGTATTATGAAAAAAGCCGGAGGAGCTTTTATGGATCAGGTTAAGAACGATAAATTTTATATAGATGGCTTATCATGCGAGGACCTTATTGCAGAATTTGGAAGCCCGCTTTATGTATATAATGGTCAGACTTTCAGGGAAAGATTCAAATCACTTGCAAATGCTTTTGACTATCCAAAAATAAGGATCTATTATGCGTGCAAGTCGAACACCAATCTTAATGTTTTAAAGATTTTTAAGGAGCTCGGAAGTTATATAGATACAGTGTCTCCGGGTGAGATATTCAGCGCACTCAAAGCTGACTTTAAACCGGAAAAACTCCTGTTTACACCAAATAATCCAACACCAGACGAGATGCAGTATGCAGTTGATAATAATGTGATGGTCACAATAGGTTCACTTCCCATTATTGAAGAATATGCAAAGCTTGGCGGCAGCAATGATATATGTATCAGGGTGAATCCGGATATCGGCTTCGGCCATCATGATCACTGCATAACAGGCGGGCCTAAATCCAAGTTTGGCATTTATTTTGACCAAATGGATAAGGCAAGAGAGCTTGCTCTAAAGCTCGGACTCAATATTAAAGGTATTCATTCACATATTGGTTCGGGGATACTGGAAGTCGATCAATTTATAGAGGCTATGGATATGGTCTTAAATACTGCCAGACCAATAGAGGGCCTGGACTTCATCGACTTCGGAGGAGGTATCGGAGTCCCCTATAAGCCTGGGGAAAGACCCTTTGATCTTGAGAGCTTTGGCAAAAAAGCATCTGATTTTATGAGAAACTTTTCTAAAAACTATGGCAAGGACCTGGAATTCAGTTTTGAACCTGGAAAATTCCTTACTGCGGAAGCGGGCTACTTGCTTATCAAGGCAACAAACAGAAAAGAGACTCCATTATATAAATTTGTAGGTACAGATAGCGGATTTAATCATCTCATAAGGCCCACGCTTTATGGAAGTTATCACAATATAATAAATTGCTCAAATCCCGGTGGAAAAACAGAAGAAGTAGTGATCGCTGGAAATATCTGTGAATCAGGGGATGTCTTTACTATGGGACCTGATGGTCCCCAGCCCAGGAAAATACCTGAAGC
>CAZKVA010000188.1:0-3337 GCA_964556035.1 uncultured Actinomycetota bacterium | reverse complement strand
TGGATCTCTTTAAGGTCCAGAAGCTTTTAGGCCATGCTTCTTTAGATACAACAAAGATTTATATTAATTTTAACAGCTCTCAGATGTTAAAAGCAGTAGAAAGGTTATAAAAAGTAAACATCTTAATACATTAGCTTATAATATTTTAGCTTCTTATTATAATTATTTTTAATAATATTTGAAATTAGAATTTATACTTTTGTTCTCAGACATAAAGATTATAATTCTTAAAATAGTATTGTTTTAATACTTTCCATATTTTTCTGCTGCTTCATATAAATAATTTATATTTTCAAGTGGTGTATTAGGAGGTATATTATCTCCATCCTTAAGAAAGAAACCACTGTATGGTGCAAAATATTCAATAGCATTTTTACATTCCTCTATTATAGATTCCCTATCACCCGTTTCTATATTCATGGGATTAATATTTCCACATAGGACAGCTTTCCCTCCAAATAATTTTGCTACATGTCCCCTATCATCCTGATATCCAAAACCTGAGAAATCATCAATACCTAATTCTCCTGCCACTATATCTAAAATATGATCTGCTTTTGCATCTGCATGAAAGCTTGTATACCCCCCAAAATAAGATTTCATCTTTTTCTGAAATGGAAGCAGAATTTCTCTGTATAGTTTTGGGCTTAATTGTGCAGCGCCATCATCTCCAACAAAAACTCCTTCTTTTGTTTCTCCAAGTAATTCTTTTGTATATTCAACCCACTTTATAATTTTATCTGTAATGATTGATAATAACTTCTTAGCAAACTTTGGATTATCAATAACATCCATATACATATTGCTAGGACCTCTTAAGTCATTTGCTACAAGCATTGCACCTATCGTTCTTCCCGCAACTCCAATTCCTGGAATTCCAGAAGCATAAGAAAAATTATTATAATCTATTCCTATTTTATCCTGTATTCCTATCTCTTTTTTATCTGAAAATCTGATTTTGTAATTACCTGCAATCTTTAGCATTTCCTCTCTAAAAGACAGCTCTTTCCCATGTAAGCCTGTATTTATAGGATCTATTTTTTCTAATTTATCAAGATCATCTTCTGTCTTTATAGGATGTGATTTTACCCATGGAGGTTCGTTTTCCCTATACTCTATACCGGCTCCGAATGTCCCAGCTTCAGAAACATAAGTAAATGCTGGACCAAGCATTATTTTGTAATGATCAGACTTGACATTCTCAAATAACCATTTACAACCTTCTAGTTGACATTCAAGCATAGATTTAGCATCAGAGAAATATTTTTCATATGTATTACCCGTTCTTGGTAACCAGTACCAAGTATCTACCAACGGGGTGACTGGAACTCTATCCGGTTTATTAAAACTTTTCTGTAGCTCACATCTTTTTCTTCTCTCCTCAAGCTCACCTGCTGTTATATTTATCTCTACAATATTGATAGGCATAAATTCTCCTTTTTTAAAATTAATTACTAATATGTATAAAGGGGAAATATAGAAATAAATTGAAATAAATGTAAATTGCTTTAAGAATCAATCCATATGAAATACTTCTTCTATCATTTCAGTGTCGAGACCTAATTTAAAAGAATCATTCTTGATAAAATATTTATCCATATATTCCCACCATTTTTTTGCAATATCCATAGCACCAAGTTTTTCAATACTCTTATCAAAATCACCATTAATCTCCAGGTAATTGAATAACATTCCATCTGAATCGTTATAATATATGGAATAATTAGAAATACCACAAAGTCTCATTCCTTCAACAAGCTCAGGCCAAATTTCATCATGTGATTTTTTATATTCATTTTTATTTCTTTTTTTATTTTAAATATAAAAGCTGCTCTCTTAATTTTTTCTCCTTTATATTTATTTTAAAATATTATTATTAATTTATCAAAACTTTTCTTCGATTTATTCTTATGGAGTCAATAAGTATTGCTAATATCAAGATTATCCCTTCAATTGCATCAAGCCAATTTTTAGGTACATCTTAACGCAAGTCCATTTGAAACTGAACCGAGTATTAGAGTCGCAATTAGGACACCTACGAGATATTTTGCAGCAAAAGATGTAAATACTATAGCACTTCTTTTTGAAATTAAAGATAGTCTACTATAAGGATAGATATTTTTAACCTCACTATCAATAATGAATTTCCTAGAGTCTTCCAATCCCTTTAAAAAACAGTTGAAATAATAATGTATGGAGTGAACCTAATAATAAACAATTTAAGTTATTTTCTTTCTAAACTCTAAGTTGTCATTATTCGGACTAAATATAAGCTTGGACGAACTAAAAAGATTTGAACTTAGGCTCTAAATATATAGTGAGTATAGTGGTAGGGTAAATAATATTAACTGGGTATCCACTTGACTCAGGTACCCACTATATATGGTAGTTAGATTAATTTATGTTTCTCCTCCATTAACAAAATTTTCATATGTAGTCGGTCCGATAAGTACCGCATTTTCTAACAATCTGTAAAATAATTTACCACGGTAACTTGAGGTTCTACGGTTAAACCTAAAAGTGAACTCATCCAAATAATAATTTATATGCTTTTTACTAATAGAACCCTGATGGGTGCCCAGTATCCATCTTTTAAGCAGAGAGACTACAGTATGCACATACGGTAAAAGATCTGATGCTTTCTTGCCTTTCACTTTTGTTATTTTATGAATATAACCCAAAGAATCCAATCCGCTATAACCTTTCCAACCATCCGTGTGCAAGGTGCTACCCTTTTCTATAAATTCAACAGTAAAGCCATGCAAGCTATCAGATGATGCATCGTCAATCTGTCTTAGCCTTATTCTGCCTATTTTTCCATCTTTTATTTCAACTGCTACTACAATAAGATTCTTTTCTTCAGCTCCACGTCCTTGTTTTTTGTTATCTCCACTAACAAGGTAGGTTTCATCTACTTCCACATAGCCAGAAAGCTTTTCTCTGCCAGGACTTACCATGGCTGTCCTTAACTTATGCAACCATACCCAGGCTGTCTGGTAACTTTTTAGACCCAGTATTCTTTGCAATCCTAATGCACTTGATCCATTCTTTTGCGATGTTACCCACCATATTGCTCTGAACCACATTGTCAGAGGTTTGCGTGTGTCCTGAAAAATTGTTCCCGCAATAACCGATGTCTGATAATGACACGTTGAACATTCAAATAATACCGTCCGGATCGCCCAGGCTTTTGTATTAGAACATTTAGGACAGATAAATCCTTTTGGCCATCTTAGTGAAAAAAGGTAATCCCTGCATGCCTCTTCAGTATTAAATTTATTTTCAAATTCTCCTAAAGTCATTGGATATTCTCTTTTCATGCTATAATACTATATGT
>CAZKVA010000187.1:0-3350 GCA_964556035.1 uncultured Actinomycetota bacterium | reverse complement strand
GAGAGTAAAGAAGATGTTAACGATATTAAAAAAAAGATAAGAAAATCCCTGGAAGAAAACAATGAAGAGAGTATCTTGGATGTAAATAATCCAGGAGAAAATAGCAATCCAGAAAATAATTATTCCGGAAAGGAGCAAAACGGGTAAATACTTCAACACCGTGAGAAGATCTGCAGAAAAAGAGCAACTGGCTAAAGAGATTTCTGAGGAGATGGGTGATGATCATAGCCTGGGAGCATTCCGCTCCATTGTTGATAAAATCCCAGAGCAGCAAATAAGAATATTTTTTAGCATAATAAAGGATACCAATCTAACTGGAAAGATTAAAAGGAACAAAGGTGCATTGTTTATAACACTTGCCAAAGCATATGCTGGGAAAAAAAATATCAATTTTAATTTCAAATAATCATGCCTATAAGTTTTAAAGAAAGAAGGTAAATATGGCATTATTAGAAAATATTGTTAACAAAACTGTAAACAAGCCAACAAAAGATAATCTTGAAATGGTTGATAGAAAACGAGACAAAAATTTTATCAGGAAAGGTATAAGAATAAGCGAAGAATCCGTAGTAGTATGTGATTTTTTAGATTTTTATGCCGGGTATAAGGGAATTAATAAGTTTGAGTTTTATAATAATCTATTTAATTATTCACTGAAAAAAGTATCTACTGATATTGGCTATAGTTTTAGAAAATCTGCTGCAGCAAACTACGGAATCACAAGATCATTTTTTTTAGATAAAAAAACTTATGGTCTACTACATAAAACCTATAAGAAGGCACATGGATTATATAAAACATTGTATGGTGATTATTTATCAATGGGTAATTTCACAGAGCTAATATTATATCTTTATGTTATTGGTAAGATTGAAGAAAAAATACTTGATGTAATTGACTTTGATTTTGGGATTAAAAAAATAGATTAATATTATTTTTATTTATAAGGTTCAATAAGTAGAAATTTCTTAGCAAGAATTAAATTCCGTGATTAATATTTTGATTAAATTAAAATATTTCCTGTATAGTATATATACTATACAGGATTCTTATTAAAATGTCTATAGGTTTAATTTTAAAAAATAATAATCTTTTAAGTGAATATAAAATTGAACAGTTAAATAAAAAAAGATGACAAACTCCCTATATTATATATACTATAGGGAGTTTAACTTGAATATCCTATTACTATCTTTCTCACTATTAATATTTATTAAAAATTGAAAATGTGGTATCATATAGTATATATACTATATGATACCGGATTATTTGGAGTTTAATATGGTAAGAATTAATAGATATCAGGTAATGCAAGTATCAAAACCTCTTATATCTAAATATTTTAAACAATTAAAAGAAAAAATATACACTCCAGAAGATATTCAAAAAATATTTAATAGCAATAGGGAGGAATGGAGATTATTAAGATCAACTAAGATTGGTGACTTTATAAAGTTTATTATCGAAAATAAATTGGTAAAAGAAATTGCAATCCAGATGCCTAATAATACCGCAAAAAAAAGATATATACAGGAAAAAGTTTCAATTTATAAGGTAGTCCTATCTATTGATACTAATACTTTCTTAAGCCATTATACTGCCCTATATTTGCATAATTTAACCGATAATATAATAAAAGATATCTACACTAATAAAGAATTGACGAAAAAAACTGTAAGAGTAAATAAATTAATACAGGAAAATATTGATAGAGCATTTTCTCGTCCCATGCGTGTTTCTAGACAAGCTGCTTCATCCGGTGAATATAGAATATTTCTACTAAATAGTAAAAACTTTGAAAAGCTTGGAGTAATTGATTTCAAAAAAGATGGAGAAGTCATTTATTTAACAAATATCGAGAGAACCCTTATTGACGCAGCTGTCCGGCCTAATTATTCTGGAGGTGTTACAGAGGTGCTTAATGCTTTTAAAAAAGCCAAAGGAAAATTTTCAGTTAACAAATTAAAAGCAATGCTAAAAAAGATGGACTATATTTATCCTTATCACCAGATAATTGGGTTTTATTTGGAGAAGGCCGGTTACGAAGAAAGACTTATAAAACTATTTGAAGATTTTGAAATCAAATATAATTTTTATCTGACGTACAGGATGAAGCAAAAAGATTTTAATGATCGGTGGAAATTATTTTTCCCAAAGGAATTTTAATTCCTGTACTCTTGATGATACATAATCAAAATAGAAATCATAATCTCTTAGTTTGATTGATTTTGAAACAGTAGACTCTACAGCAATAAAATCGTCCCTATGATATTCTCTTTGTGATTCAATTTCGGAGAGTAATTCAATTGGTACTTTTTTAATTTCAAAACATGATTTTAATAGGTTCAAATTTTTTGGATCTGAAAATCCTTTTACCCGAGGAGATAATTTTTCCAATAAGATGTAAATATCAAAAAAGTCTCTGGCTCTTGGGGATTTTGTAGTTTTAATTATTTTTTGGTAGGTATTCATTTGTTGGCAAATTGCTCGCAGTTTTTCATATATTATCATTAGTGGTCCATATACATGAATGGTATATCCTTCTAAATCTATCTCATTTAAATCAGTTAAATATTCATATTTACTTATATCAATACGAAATATCTTTTTATGGTCATGGCCAACAATCATTGATCTTCTACGAAGATTTTCAATGTTATTATTAAAACTATTATAATTATCTTTTTCTACAATTTTAAATTCTATGATGTAGCCACCCCAGAATTTCTCAATTCTTGCAGTTGAAGGATTTTGGAAAAATTTAAAATCAAAGACTACATAGCCATTCTCAAGAAATGTAGTATCAAAAATATTTTTAATTCTTTTTTCTATTGATGAAAACGTTGATTTTGAGAAATCCTCTTTCATTGATATATCGATATCTATTGATTCTCTATAATGAAGTCCATATCCAATATTTATGGCACTTCCGCCCTTTAGTGCAAAAATATCCATTAGGTAGTCATCAGAAAACAGTGAAATCACTGCTATTTTTCTAATACTTTCCAGTATTTTTAATTCATTATTTTGTAACTTATGAGTAATAATTTTCTTTTTCATTACTGTTGATTATTGTCTTAAAAAACTATTAAAACTTATTGATACTCTATGTTTCTATTATATAATCTACTGTACAATAATATCCACTTTTTATTGATTAATAATCTATAAACGTATAAATCCAGTTTGAAATTTTAAAAATTAGAAGTAATTGATCTTACCCCAGTCTTTAAGTAAAAATTTGAATAATTTTAGTGGTTCACTTAAAAGCGAGGCAACAAGGATTTTTAATAGCGGGATAGATCAGCTTGAAACAATACCATAAAATAAGGATAAGAAGATAGCGTGAA
>CAZKVA010000186.1:929-3351 GCA_964556035.1 uncultured Actinomycetota bacterium | reverse complement strand
AATTACTTCTAATCTTTTTTTTCGAGCTCATAAAAAACCTATTTTCTGCTTAGAACCTTACGCCAGCTATCTCTAAATATATATAGATATACCAGACTTAAAGCCAAAATAAATCCAAAATTAAGTACAGCCAATGCTGCGGCCTCACCAAATTTATAGAATTTAAAACCAGTTTTATAAATTAATGTAGTTAATAATTCAGTAAAATGCAGTGGTCCTCCCCCGGTCATAATAAGTACCAGGGCAATGCTATTAAGGATCCATAATGTATTCATTAATGCCGTAGTCAAGACAATAAATTTAATCGATGGGAGCGTAATATAGAAAAACCTTTGTCTGTTGGTGGCACCATCCACTACTGCTGCCTCGTGCATTTCCTGGGGAATTGATTGAATCCCAGCAGATATCAGGATAGATTCTAATGGAAATAATCTCCAAACCAAGACTGCTAAAAGACTGGGTAAGGCTAATCCCGGAGAACTTAAAAAAGCTATAGGTCTTTCCAGGATATGCCAACTTTTTAACAGGTCATTGATCACTCCAAGTTGGGGATGCATCATCCATTTCCATGTAGCGGCGATAATAACCGGAGGCATTGCCCAGGGGATCAATATTATTGCACTTGTGATCCTTGTGATCATTTTATCGACACTTAAAAGTTGTCCTAGAAATAGTCCTATTATAACTGTTAAGATAACCCCTGCAAAAACATATATAAAAGTATTCTTTAGAGCAATAAAAGTGACCTCATCTCCAAGGACTGCTTTAAATGATTGAAGCCCTACAAATACTCCGCTATCAGGATTGGTTAATACTTTATCTGTGAGGCTAAGTCTAAACAGATCTATTACAGGGTAGATTATAAAAGCTATAACAAATATTATAGCCGGGACTATTAAAATATAAGCTAATTTTCTTTTTGATCTTTCCATAATCTTATTATAATCGGGGCTATCTTAAATAGCCCCGATTATTTACTTAATTAAAGTAAAGTGTTATTGACTTGCCAATAATTCTTCTACACTTGCAGCTACTTTATCAAGAGCTGTTTGAGGATCAGATACACCAAGTACTACCTCCTGAAGTGCTATGCTTAAGAATTCATATGATTCATTCAAACCAGAGAAAGCTGGCATTGGTAGAACGCCTGTAAACAGAGTTCCAGCATCATATTTTGCCTTTAGATCAGGCCAGAATTTTTCGATATCATCTGAAGTCCAGGCAGCTAGAGAGGTAGATACCCTCCCAAATTGAACTGAACCATTCCAAGCTAATAATTGCTCATCTTCTGTCCAGTAGTCGATATAAGCCAGAGCAGTATCAACGTCCTGAGCATTTGAAGTTACCATAAAGCAGTTAGTTCCAGTCATTATACCAGCTGCTGGTTCAAAATTACCTGAAGGATTTGGATTTACAGGGAATGTGGTCAGATTGTAAGAAAAATCTGATGGTATCTGAAGCTCAGTATTCCATACACCCATCCAAGATAATGACGGATATAATGCTGCTTGTCCATTAAAGAACAGAGTCGCATTATCTCGATAATTTGATTCAACAGAGCCAGGAAGAGCATAAGGGGTAAGATCAGCAAAAAGCTGTACAGCATCCACAAATCCTGGTCCATTAACTGTTACATTGCCATCTTCATCCAACCATCTTCCACCATTAGCATATGCTATTCCTTCAAGCATATTCATATCGGTTGCTGAATTTGTCAATGACAGTCCTATTCCTCCATATCCTTTGTCTGTTAGTGTTTTAGCGTAATCTAGTAATTCATCCCATGTTTCTGGACCAACAGCATCACCTTCGGCATTTTCAAATCCTGCTTTTCTAACCATTTCAGTATTATAGCCAAGGAATGTAGCTATATCGATATATGTAGAGAATCCCCAGAATTTACCATCATACATTCCCAGATCAAATGTTTCTGGTACAAACTTAGCTTCCCACTCTGCGACCAATTCAGGAGCAATATCACTATAAGACTGGATTACTCCGATTGATGCAAAGTCTGGTATGCTTTGTGTGTCTACAATTATTACATCAGGCAGGTTTCCAGCTTCAAAACTGGTTATAACTTTTTCAGTCCTTGCGGACCAATCATTCTCTACCCACTCAACCATCATGTCAGGATTTGCTTCATTCCATGCATCAGTTTTAGACCCCATATAATTTCTTTCTATCCTTGTCCCTCCAAATTTCCAGACAGTAATAGCATAATCCATGGAATCTTCTTCTGCACCGACTTCAACGGTTTCTATAACTGTTTCTGTAACTGTTTCCGTAACTGTTTCTACAACAACTTGTGGTTCCTTACATCCTGGCAAGATCAGAAACATTGTGATCAAGCTCAGAGATACAATAAGGATCCCTATAACTTTTAGTTTAGACATTAGTCTAGCCTCCTTCTTAATTAATA
>CAZKVA010000186.1:0-919 GCA_964556035.1 uncultured Actinomycetota bacterium | reverse complement strand
TTAATGATTGTTTACTTGTCTGTATGTTTCACCCCCTTTAATAGAAACAATATTTTTTGGTAAACCTGTTAAACCAAATCGGATAAAAAAATTTACCCGAAGTATTCCTTATTATCTTTCTCAACATCATCAAGATGTTTATTGATAGAATCAAGCGCAAGCTTCTCATCTTTATTCTTTATTGCATCAACAAGCCTGAAGTGCCCCTCAAGGTATAAGCTCGAATGCCCCAGGGAGTATATTGATTTTTCTTTAGTATATTGCCAGAATTTTTGTTTCTGCATCTTAAGGACCACCAATCTCATTATATCCAGCAAAGTCTTATTTTTTGATGCCTTTGTGATCCCTATATGAAACTGACCATCAATCTTTGTATCTACAATACCTTCCCTACTGTTTTTCCTCATCTTTGAAAGGATTTTTTCAAGCTTCTTAATATCCTCACTATCAGCATTTTTTACAGCCATTTTTACTGCAAGGGGTTCGAGGACCTTTCTTACCATAATTATATCCAGCGGGTTATCTTCCTCTTCAAGAATATTTAAAGCTTCAATCTCTCTGGTTATGTTTGCATTGGATTTTATATAATTACCCGATCCACTTCTTGCATCGATTATACCTGCTATCTCAAGTGCCCTTATTGATTCTCTGAGAATTCCTCTGCTGATATCAAAAGTATCTGAAAGATCTCTTTCAGAAGGAAGCCTGTCACCTACCTTGAGCTTATTTTCATTTATTAAACGGACAATTTGATCAACAACAACAGTTGATTTCTTTTTTGTTTGAATTTTTTCAAAGATTTTATTTTCCACAAAGCGTATTATACATATTTAGGTATAGCTGTCAAGTGGTTATACCAATTATCAACAATTAATCATCTTCCGCCATTTCTACCCAAAATACCTGATAAAATAAGGCT
>CAZKVA010000185.1:0-3382 GCA_964556035.1 uncultured Actinomycetota bacterium | reverse complement strand
CCGTGCCGAAGTGGCGGAATTGGCAGACGCGCTGGACTCAAAATCCAGTGAGCCGAGAGGTTCGTGCCGGTTCGATCCCGGCCTTCGGCACCAATAATTACCAATTTAGCTGATAATCTTTGAAGGAGAATACTATGAGAGTAGTTGTTATTAACGCAAGCCCTAAAGGAAAGCAAAGCATCACTTTTCAATCAGTAGAATACCTGAAGAAACACAATCAACAGGACAAATTTGAGATCATTCATGTTGGTAATAAGGTAAAAAAATATTCAGACAACATTACAATGGATGACTGTATAGATAGAATAGGCAACAGTGACTTAATCATTTTTGCCTACCCTGTATATACTTTTTTAGTACCATACCAACTTGCCCGGTTTATTAATTTGCTAAAGAAAAGACCCGGTGTGGAAAAACTTAAAAATAAATTTTCTACTCAAATATCAACATCTAAACATTTTTTTGATACAACAGCTCACAGATATATCATAGAAAATTGTGATGATATTGGCCTTAAAAGCATAACAGGACTGGCGGCAGATATGGATGATCTATTGACAGCTCAGGGTAGAACTCAACTGAAAGATTTTTACAAGAGTGCCAAATTTGCCATTAATAATGACATATATAACCGTGTTGGTAGGGCAAGGCATAGCATGTTTGAGTTTGTATATGAGGGAAAAACAAAAGAAGTAAACAAAACAGATCAATATGATACCGTGATTGTGACGGATTGTGGACAGGAAAATAAGTCACTTCGATGTATGATTGATAATTTTATTTCAGCATATAAATATAAGGTAAGAGAAGTTAACATTGCGGAGTTCAAATTCGCAGGCGGGTGTTTGGGGTGTTTTGATTGTGTAACTAATGGATCTTGTGTCTATAAAGACGGTTTTGAGGACATGTTAAGAAATGAAATTCAAAATGCAGACGCAACTCTTTTAGCAGCAACGATAATTGACCATTCTATGGGCCCTGTATTCAAATGCTTTGATGACAGACAGTTCTGTAACGGACATCGCATTTTAACGAAAGGAAAAACGGTTGGTTATATTCTTGATGGTAATCTGTCTTTAGAACGAAACTTGCAAGATGTTATAGAGAGTCGTAGTGAAGTTGGGCACATGTACCTAACTGGTATTGCAACAAATGAAAGTAAGGATAATAAGAAGACGACAAAGAGTATTGAAGACCTGGCAAAAGTAACTTCATTTTGCCTTGAAAACAAACTGGAACGACCACAAAACTTCTACGGTGTAGGCGGGATGAAGATATTTCGTGACTTGATATATACAATGCGCGGTCTTATGAAGGAAGATCATGCATTTTATAAAAGACATAATATATATGATTTCCCACATAAGCAGAAAAAACTTATTATTAGAATGAAGCTGGTTGGAATGCTTATGTCTATCCCAATAATAAGAAAAAAGGCTCGCGGGATGATAAAGGATATTATTTTAAAACCATACACAAAAGCAATTGAAAAAGATTAAATAAATATCATGATATATAAAATTACTATCCCTTAAACTCCTTAAGGAAATCAGCTAGTATTTTCCTGTTCCGGGGCCTGAGCTCGCAGAGCGGTAGCCTGTAAACTTCTTTAATATAGCCCTTTATAGCAAGTGCTGCTTTTATTGGAAGAGGATTTTGTTCTATGCCCATCATCCTGAACATTGGCATCAGTTTTTTATTGAGTTTTCTCATACCCTCAAAATCACTCTTAATACCAAATTCCACAAGATCTACCATAAGTCCTGGATAAAGATTACTTGCAACACTAATAAGGCCTGTCCCGCCAGCAGCCATAAGCGGGAGCGTTATTGCATCATCGCCGGAAAGAACAGCAAAATCATTGGGAGTCTTTTCTATTACTTCCATTATTTGTGAGATACTTCCCGAGGCTTCCTTTACTGCAACTATATTGGGTAATCCGGCCAGTCTGACCAATGTTTCAACTTCTATATTTCTTCCGGTTCTCGAAGGGATATTATATACGATCTGGGGAAGATCTACTTCTTCAGCAATCTTTTTATAATGCCTGAAAATACCTTCCTGTGTTGGCTTATTATAGTAAGGTGCAACCTGAAGTGTAGCATCTGCTCCAGATGCTTTTGCCAAACGGGTCAGCTCAATTGCTTCCTCAGTATTATTTGAACCGGTTCCAGCAATGACTTTTACCCTTCCGTTTACAGTCTTGCAGGTATGTTCCACAACTTTGATGTGTTCATCAGCTGTAAGAGTAGGACTCTCCCCGGTTGTCCCCACAGGAACGATCCCGGTAATTCTATTTTCTATCTGAAACTCTATTAACTCTTCCAAACTCCTGATATCCAGGCTCCCATCCTCATTGAATGGAGTCACTATAGCAGTAAATATTCCTTTAAACATATGTTCTTCCTTTTACCTAATATTTATTTAAAATGACAAAATATGTGCCAGATCATAAAGTTCCTGGTCTATTTCCTTATTTGTTTCAAGAATATCCTTAAATTTATGTGTGACTATTTTCATTGCTTTTATCCCGACCATGCAGTCGCTTTCATTTGCAAGCAATAGCTCCACAGCTTTTCTTCCGAACTCAGCTGCCAGTATCCTGTCAAGCGCTGTAGGAGAACCTCCTCTTTGAATATGCCCCAGCACAGAAACCCTTACTTCCCTGCCGATCAATAGCTTGATAGAAGATGCCACTTCGCTGGCTTTAGCTGCTCCTTCTGCAACTACAATAAGAGTATGCCGCTTGTCCTTCCTGTTTTCCTTTATATCATTTGCTATAGACACCAGGTCGACTTTGCGCTCAGGAATAAGAATAAAATCAGCACCGCAAGCAAGACCGGCATTTATGGCAATAAGACCTGAATTTCTCCCCATAACCTCGATAACAAATATACGGTCATGTGAGTAAGCTGTATCCCTTATTTTTGAGATTAGATCTATTATGACATTTAGTGTTGAATCAAATCCTATGCTATAGTCTGTTCCAGGTATATCATTATCTATCGTAGCCGGGATCCCGATTACCTGTATCCCCTGTTTATGAAGATCATGTGCACCCCTGAATGAACCATCTCCGCCTATCACTACAAGACCTTCAATATTATTTTTATTAAGATTTTCAATTGCTTCTTTCTGGCCCTCGGTGCACCTGAATCTTTCAGACCTGGCAGAATATAGAAATGTCCCACCACGGTCTATTATTCCACCCACCGATGACAGGTCCAGAACCTTAAAATTATTATCGATAAGTCCTTTGTAACCTTCATAGAAACCATATACTTCAAGTTCCTTGTATATCGCATACCTGGTGACTGCCCTTATAGAGGCATTCATACCACTTGCATCTCCACCACTTGTGATCACAGCGATCCTTCTCTTT
>CAZKVA010000184.1:0-3404 GCA_964556035.1 uncultured Actinomycetota bacterium | reverse complement strand
CATTACAAATATAGAAAACTAAAAGGCTTTCAAAAATAAGAAAAATAATAGTATAGAGAGGTTATTATGAAATTAAAATATTGGGTAAGCGCTTTAATGGTAGTAATAATAGTTTTTATATCGATGATGAGCTCCATGTCATGTTACGCAGAACCAGTAAAAGAATGTCCTGAAGATTTAACTGTTACATTTTACTGGAACACACCCCCGCTTTCACCAGAGTATAACTACTACTACGGAATAACTATAGGCCCTGGTTTGCAAGGATTATTTGAATATCAGCCAGGCTATCCAGATACATCGTGGGAGCCACTTTCTCCGGATGTCTGGGAGGTAAGTTTTGAAGTTTCTCAAGACCAGTTGGACCATCTTTACCAGTTACTTATAGAAAACGATTTATTTAAAAGGAAATGGAAAACAACTGATGAAGTAGCGGAAGGTGGAAGTAGCAGCAGTATTAAAATTATGGCTAATGGCAAAAAGTATGATAAAATACCGGGTGATTCAGAGATAAAAACAGAAGATAGAAAAAAAGTTAATGCAGTTTCAGGGTACTTAAGAGAAATGGTTCAAACAAATATCTGGGAAGAGATGGAAGAGCGACAGAGCCAGTTTGAAAAATCATATATTGATGAATAAATATTACACAAATCTCTAGTATAGAAAAATTATTTATAGACAAAGCGAGGTATTTTTTATTTGATATACTGAGCTCCGTTTAATGGAGCATAACTCCATTTGTTATCAGGCATTTCCTGCAAATAATTAAGTTCAAACTCATTACTGTGATTTTGATAATATTCATAAAATTCTGGAGTAATCTCATAGACTTCATCTGTTTGAGGATTATACAATCTGCTGTATCCTGATATAGCATCACTTTGCTTTTCAGATATTCTTTGTTCTGATTCAAGCTTGTTTTCCCATACCTCCATCATAGTATCAGAACTCCCGTCCAATATTCTGCCTGCTTCCAGTGCTCCAGTAGCTGCATTATTTTGAGCTTGGATGCAAGCATCCACATATTCGGAGCTTACTGTAAAAGATTTAAGGCTCTGCAGTAATGAAGGAACAATTAAGTCAAGGAGACCCTTGGGAGCAGTAATGCCAGTAAACATAATTCCATATCCCAAACCAAAAATATCTGAGGTTACTATATAAAAATATCCTTCTCCTAATTTATTATTTTGTCTAAACTCTGCCCTTATTAGTTTTGCATCACTGATGTTGGAGGGTTTGCCGGCAATGGATTGTTTGTCTATTATTCTAACTTTATCTATAATCGGAACTTCTGGAAATGCTTGCTGAAAAAAAGAAGTGCGGGCAAGGGTTCCAAAATTAATTAAAAAATTTTCAGCAGTTAATGGGTTTACTACAGGGCTTTCAAACCATAAAACATCAAAGCCACCCATATCCATATAATCCTTATCATTTTCCTTCATTTGCTGGCTGGTATAAACAGGACCTGCTTCTGAAAAATAAAAAAGCTGTTTTAATTCAGAGTAAGGATCCCTTGAAAGTAGTGATTTGGTAGAGCACTCACCTCTGCTGTAGATGTTCCAGCCGATTGGTATATTTATGGATATAGCATTATCTTTCCATGGGATTAATTGTATTAACTCTGTTTTAGCAACACTACCTATGGATGTCTTATAGATTATTGGTTCTGGCTGATTTTGTTTTTTTTCTACATAAACTTCTTTTGTGCAACCAATACAAAAAATAATAGCAAAAAGTACAAAAGGTATAATTGCTTTTATTATTTTAATCATTACTCTATAAATTTACCTTTATTTCTTTAATGTTTTTTATCTACAAATCAAGGATCTCTGTGAATTACTATTGCTAATAATTAGAATAACTGCAACTTATTTTTCAAGTATTTGAACATCATCATCTGTAATATAAATATAATCGCCTTCTATAAAAATATTAGTATTATAACCATATGGATAGAACAGGCTTTTTATAAACTCCGGATCCTCCTTAAGAAATATATCAACTGCATGCATGCTGTTTTCATCGCTGCTTTCTGGTGGAAAATAAATAATATAAGCAGTATCATCTTCTACAAATATATCTGCTGCAGCATAGGATAAAAATTTACCAGCAATCATTGGTTTCTTCTTATCGGATATATCTATTATATATAGGCCATTTTCCGACGCTGTATAGGCATAATCTTCTGCTATAAAAAGATTAAAAGTATAACCATCTATGCGGCATCTTCCTACAATATTTGGCTTTTTTGGAATGCTTATATCTATAATCAGAAGTTCTGATTCTATAGACTTATAATTTTCGTCGCTATTGCATATTACAAACACATGATTCTTAAATACTGTAATTTTTTCAGACCGACTAGCAGTAACATATTCTGCTGCTAAAAATGGTTTTTCTTTACTGCTGGCATCTATTATCTGGATGCCGCTTTCTGTAAGATTGCAGTCTTCATCAAACTTCTGGTATGTAACATAAACATTATCTTTTTCAACTGATATACTGGTAAAACGCAATCCCGGGATACAATAACTTCCAATTATGTATGGATTTTCTTTATCAGATATATCTATTATTTTAAGGCCCCCATTCTGATCTGCTATATATGCGAAATTATTTTGTACAAAAACATCACTTGCTTCACCCTCTGTATCACAGCTTCCTACCATGCAGGTATCTTCTATGGGAGATATGTCCATTATCTGAAGGCCCCTGCTCCCATCAGCAATATATCCATAGTTTTCTTCGACAAAAATGTTACTGGCTTCTCCCGGAGTATTAAATGTTTTTATGTAATCTCCCATAATTTCTTCAGCAGGTTCATAATGTACTTTAATGATGGATGGCAGCGTATAAAATACAAGTAAGAATATAGAAACTATCATTAAAACAAAAAAGGATACAGAGGTAATTATAAAAGCTACAGTTCTTTTTCTGTTTTTTCTTAAGTTTACAAGTATAAGTGCTATAGAAATAATCATAAACATGATTGAAAAAGTTAGTAAATCAAGAGGAAACAGCCAGCTAAAACTTGTTTTTATAAAGAAGCTTATAACCAGTATTACTGTAAAGATTATTACAAGAATAGCTACCAGAGCAATTGATATTGGCCTTTTATTTATTTTTTTTCTCTTCATGTTTTTTCTACTACTATTATAGAAAGTTTATTATTTTTAGCAAAATGTAAAATATCTAAATTAAAATCCATACAAAGTTAATATAAATTTCAGTTTAAACCCTTGAATTAAATTTTTTGGTAGATGAGGTCTTTACTGGATTAGCAGATTTTTACAGAGTGTTATATTTTGTAGATGTAATATTAAAGAATAATAACAAATCTTATATTATTAATGTTTTCATTAATAGTTTATAGAAAATATTAGTATTGGCCATATATAAATGTT
>CAZKVA010000183.1:0-3420 GCA_964556035.1 uncultured Actinomycetota bacterium | reverse complement strand
ACAAGCTTTTCACTTGCCAGGGGACGAGTTCTTAAATATCCTTTATGGGTTTCCCGTGGGCCATCCAATAGAGTTTGCCAGAGTGTCTGCAAAGAATGCATGCCCCAATGAAACTTACTATACTCATAAAAGCACTGATCCCTATAGAATGCATTAAAACTATCTCGATCTTTTTTTGTCTGGTGGTTTTCCTGGCAAAGGCCAGGTGTGTCCCTGCTGAGATAATAATGCCTAATAAGGTAATATAGACATTTAAGCCGGGAACATTAAAAATTCTCTCTATCATGTCTCTCCTTTTATTATTATAAAGATCTACGCTTGAAATTGGACCCGATCAGGTGACCATCATGTCCTTTTTCTGGGTAAAAACTTCAATACAGATACCTGTTTTTGGTACCTGCTGTAGGAGGGTTTTGAGGCCAGGATATGTTTTTCCATCATAGGTATACTTATAAAGATAAATAGAAAAGTCATCAATATGGGCCCTGCCACTGTTGCCCATATTTTCGGTATCAGGCCCATCTGCATCAGCCAGATACCCCACCAGAATGAGACCTCGCCCAAATAGTTAGGATGGCGTGAATACCGCCATAATCCTTTTTCAATATATTGGTCCTTGTTCGAGCTGTCCTTCTTAAACTGGTCCATTTGCCTATCGGAGATTCCCTGGATCAGAACAGCCCCTATGCAGATAACAAAACCAAATATTGTTGGAAATTTTAAGGATCCTGCCTGCCCAATACTAAAATATGCTGGTATAAGTGCAATAAATACTATAATTGTCGGCATCAGGTTAATGCCAAAAAGATTGGTTAAAAACCACAGGCGGGGCGATTTTTCTTTTAGCATGGTATAACGCCAATCCTGCTTTTGAAGTCCCTTCCACCTCATGATCCAATTCATGGTCAAGCGGATTCCCCAGATGGCGACCACTGAGATGAACAGGATATCTGTAACTGATAATGAGGCTCCTTTTATCATTATCCAAAAAGGTACGATGACCACAGGTGCTATACTCCAATATGGATCATACACACTGGAATTTAAAAGAAGTATACCAAAACCCCAGACAATTATTGTCGCAACTATATCTGCCAAAAACGTGGAGACCAGGACATGCAAACCAGCGAATAATTTAAAAACTAATAGTCCGGCAAAGAATGCAATTATATATATAGCTAAAACAATTAATAATGATATCGTCCGGTTTTTGATCTTATATCTCATAAACTTTCCACCCCATTATCTTCCCGAGATCACTTATTGTACCCGTCATTACGAATTTCTTTACTTCTACTACTTTAATGGGACTAATTAAAGGGCTAAAGGTTTCTTTTGACGATACAAAATTTAAAACTCATTGAATACTTTTGCTGGAATACTATTTACAGCATCAATACTTGCTACTCTATTCTTTCCCTATTGGGTATATGCCATATTTTTTCTTTATTAAATAAGGATCCATACTTTTTGGCTGTATGGGATTCAGGATATCCAAACCGATCTCCACCAGATCATCAATTATAGGGTATACATTACCGTCTGTATGGTAAGCTATCTTCAGCCCGGGATTAATGGATTTGAGTTCAGAGTATAGCTTTGCCATGCGCGGCATAAAGTATTTCCTCCATACTTCCGGAGATATGACCATAGCATCCTGCGCTCCCATATCATCTCCCATCCATATCATCTCCCATCCATATCATATCCACTCCAAGTTTAACCAGTCTCTTTCCTGCATATAGATGATAATTGAAGTCTCTGATCTATTATTTTGCCAGTTTTCCAAACCTATTAGCAACTGCAAGTGCCGGATCCAGTGGAACTTCTACTCCAACCGTATTTTCAGGTATATCTATTACTTCTATCTTTTTAGGCTTGCTGTCCTTAAACTGTGGCAGCCATTTTGCTTCTGCTTCAAAGAGTTCGATCACCATATCTCTTGTCTCTTTCAGGCTAAGCGTCGCTGATGTCAAAGGATCCATGGCACAAGCGGCAAAAGCCAGTTCCGGATCTCCTGTGACTGCTGCTTCAGCAGCAAGGAGCTGTACTGTTACATTAGCCTGGTTTAATGCAGCCAGCTGTTGCGGTAAGTCTCCTACATGTGCCGGGTGCAGACCCATCTTGTCTACAAATACCGGTACTTCAACACAGCATTCCTTTGGAAGATTTGAGATAAAACCTTCATCATTCATAATATTTCCATTTAACCTGAAGGTCTTTCCGTTTTTCATGGCTTCTATTATATAGGAACAATAATCGTGGCTCCTTGGACCCAGGTCCCCACTTTCGAGGCTAAGTATATCTACCTTTTTAAACTTTTCTTCCATGGCACAGCAATACTTATAATATGCCCCGGTCTCTCCGCCAAATGCCGGCTGGTCACAGTAAGTATCCAGTGCTTCCTTGTTTTTCCTAAACCAATAGAGATATTCAGATAGATGCCCTGTACTTTCTGTCATGAAATATCCGAAATACCTTGCCACTTCTATCCTTACTTTGTCATTTATATAATATTCCGGCTTTTCAATATTTTCCCTGAATAATGGATAGATGTCTTTTCCGTCTTTTTCCAGCTTCAAAAACCATGCCATATGGTTTATCCCCGCAGCAAGAAAATCAATGTTTTCTTTTTTACTGTCAACATAACCTGCTATGAGGTCCATAGTAGTCTGGACACCATGGCATAGGCCGACAAACTTGATATTGCTGGATTTTGACATCCCTATACAACAGGCGGCCATGGGGTTGACATAGTTTAGAAGTAAAGCGTCCGGACATAATTCTTCCATATCATGCATGAGATCTGCAAGGACAGGGATGCTTCTCATCCCCCTAAAAACTCCACCTGGTCCCACACATTGGCCCAGGCACTGATCTACTCCATACTTCATGGGTATTTCATAATCATACTTATAGGCTTCCATACCCCCTATTTGAAAGGTAGCAATAACAAAATCTGCATCTTTTATTGCTTCCCTTCTATCAGTGGTTGAGAATATCTGTATCGAAAGATCATTTTTCTTTATTATCTTATTGGTATAATCCTCAACCTTTTTTAGCTTAGACATTGTCGGCCCCATCAAAGCTACCGTAGCATCCTCCAGGCCCGGTGTCTGCAAGATATCATTTAGCAATGTGGTGCTAAAGACCATGCTTCCCGCTCCTATGATCGCTATCTTACTCATGTCTGACCCTCCTTGTTTTTACTTTTAATCTTATCTTCTTAATAATTTATGGTAGTGTTTTAGTATAATTTTTGATAAATGATTTTAAACATTATTATTTTTTATTTTGATCGACCTCGAATAGATGATGATTGAAATACTTAATATAATAAAAACCATCATAAAGATCGGTGCCAGCGAAATAGAAAGCAGCATGTTAAAACCTGAAAAGAACCTGGTCATATAAGGGGTC
>CAZKVA010000182.1:0-3440 GCA_964556035.1 uncultured Actinomycetota bacterium | reverse complement strand
TCAAAGGGACAGGTGTCGATGCAGATCCTGCAGAATATACACATGGAATAATCCAGCCTGTCCACAAGTGGTTTAAACTGTACATATGCCCTGCCCTCGGCCATCTTCTCAATCCCGCGGTGAAGATACCCGATTACCGGTTCCAGGCCTGCTATCCTCTCACCATCGATCTTTGCTATAAACCTGAACACACCATGAGTTGATGGGTGATGGGGTCCGAAATTGACTTCCATATAGTCTTTCGGCAGGTCTTCTGTCGTTATTTCAATTTCTTCATTAAACATATATTTCTTAAATTCTTATAATTATTCAAATTTCTCTGTCGGTTTATATTCCCTGTCTTCCCATTTGATCTCAAAACTCTTTAGCAGTGGGTGAAAATCCTCGTCTCCTACCAGTAGGAGCGGTTTTAATCCGGGATGTCCCTTGATATCAATACCAAGCATTTCCCATATCTCCCTTTCGAACCAGTCAGCTCCCTTATAAACGGATACTATGCTATCCACTTTCGGTTTTTTGTGATCAAGCTTTATCTTTATATTTACCGGCCAGTTATTTTCAAATGAATAAAGACTGTAGACGATCTCGAAATGATCCTCAAAATCACTTCCTGTTATGGACCTTATATATTTAAAACTTAGGATCTTATCTTTTTTTAGGATACGTGAGAGTTTGAGGATATTTTTTGAATCAACCATTTCATAGACCCGGCCAAAGTAAGTATCAAATTCAATACCGATACCGGCCTTCTTAGCCTTTGCGCTGGTAGCATCAATCATTTCCTGATTATCTATTTTTCTGTATTGATATTCTATTATTTCCATCTGGTCCCTAAATCCTCTATTTAACTACTATGGTCTCACGGTTTATCACATTCTTAATCTCCAGAAGTCCCTTGTAGAGCGCTTCGGGTCTTGGAGGACAACCCTGGACATATACATCAACAGGGATCACTTTGTCTACGCCCTGAACAATATTATATTAATCATAACAATGTCCCCCGCTTATGGCACAGGATCCCATAGCCACCACATATCTCGGTTCGGCCATCTGTTCATAGATCCTTTTTACAACAGGGGCATATTTTCTCGTTATCCATCCGGATACTATAATGAGGTCGGCCTGCCTGGGAGAGGCCCTGAAAAACAACCCGAAACGGTCAAGGTCATAATGGGAGGCTCCGGTCGCCATCATCTCTATGGCACAGCAGGCTATTCCAAAAGTAAGGTACCATACCGAGCGGCTCCTTGCCGCATTCATAATTTTGTCATATGAAAGTGTGATAAAATTTGGTTCTTTAAACTTTCCTTCTAAGTAACCCACTTAAGTATTCCCTTTCTCCAAACATAAATAAAACCAAGAATCAGGATTAAAATAAATATCAATACTTCAATAAACCCTGTCAGTCCAAGGACCCTGAAATGTACTGCCCAGGGAAATAGAAAAACTGTTTCCACATCAAAGATCACAAACATGAAAGCAAATATATAATAACGGATATAAAAGTGTGAGAATATGCCGCCTCTTGGAGGTACGCCGCATTCATAGGTTATAAGCTTTTCCTCGGTGGGATTGTGCGGTGCAAGAAATTTAGTTATAAATATAATGGCAGGTACGAAGATAATACTAACTATAAAAAATAGTCCAAGAGTGAAGTAATTTACGATAAATTGCTCTTGCATCTACTCCCTGGTGCCACTTACAAGCTGGCTACATATTATACATACAATGCAATCAATTTAAAAGAATAATTAGGTAATTATTTCTTAAATATTTACAGAATAGATTATTGCTGACTATCTTGCTTGGGAATAATATAAGCCACAATTCTTGTGATCATCTTATAAATCTTGCAGAGTTAATAATCTATAAAAGCCAGGCATATAGAACAAAGAAGTAATATTATCGATAAATATAGAGTAATTTGTGTTTTAGTTTGATATTCTAATAAAATAGATTGGAGCCAGGCTAAATCAAGTAATTGTAAATTATATTTAGAGACATATTTAGGAATATAAATAAATTAAATTTTAAAGGATAGATCATGCCAAAGAATGACACAATAAATTTTGAAAAAAATCTCTGGGCTGCAGCTGATAAATTAAGAGGAAGCATGGATGCAAGCGAGTATAAACATGTTGTGCTGGGACTCATATTCCTTAAATATATCTCAGACAGATTCGAGGATAGATATAATGAATTAGTTAGCGAGGGAGAAGGTTTTGAAGAGGATACAGATGAATATGCAATGAAAGGAATTTTCTTCATCCCACAGGAAGCTAGATGGGGCCATATTAGAGATAATGCAGCATCACCTGAAATAGGTAAAATTGTAGATGAAGCAATGACATCAATTGAAAATCAGAACAAGAAGTTAAAAGGTGTCCTTCCAAAAAATTATGCACGCCCCGAACTTGAAAAACGCAGACTGGGTGAGGTTATTAATCTTTTTTCGAATATTAAACTTCATGGAAAAGAAGAACAGGATCTATTGGGAAGAGTTTATGAATATTGCCTGTCAATGTTTGCAGAAGCAGAAGGAAAGCGCGGTGGAGAATTTTATACACCTGCCTGCGTTGTAAGGACATTAGTCGAGGTATTGCGTCCTTATGAAGGCAGGGTTTATGATCCTGCCTGCGGCAGCGGAGGTATGTTCGTCCAATCTGCAAAGTTTATAGAGGCCCACCAGGGTAATTTACAAAATATTTCAATATATGGACAGGAGAGCAATCCGACTACCTGGAAGATGTGTATTATGAACCTTGCTATCAGGGGCATTGAAGCAAATCTTGGTCAGTATAATGCAGATACATTTACAAATGATCAGCATAAGACATTGAAGGCAGACTATGTTCTGGCCAATCCCCCGTTTAATATGGACTGGCCCCAGGCACAGGTTAAAGATGATGTCAGGTGGAAATATGGATTGCCACCTGCGGCTAATGCCAACTATGCATGGATGCAGCACATGATCCATCATCTGGCTCCGGATGGTAAACTGGGCCTTATTCTTGCTAATGGCTCATTATCGTCTCAGACAAGCGGAGAGGGAAAAATCAGGCAGAAGATAATTGAAGCTGATTTGATCGAGTGTATCATTGCTATGCCATCACAATTATTTTATACAACACAGATACCGGTATGCCTGTGGTTTATATCCCGTAAAAAGAAAAGAAGCAAGAAGGTATTATTTATTGATGCCAGGAATATGGGCACTATGGTGACTCGTAGGCTTAAAGAATTAACAGATGCCGATATTCAGAAGATAGCTAAAACAGTTAAAAACTGGCAGCAGTCTGACCAGTCGGGTGAAAATAAATATAGGGATGTAGCCGGATTCTGTAAGTCTGCTTCTCTTGATGAAATAGAAAAGAATGATTTTATATTAACTCCTGGAAGATATGTAGGACTACCTGAAGAGGAAGATGACGGTGAGCCAT
>CAZKVA010000181.1:0-3471 GCA_964556035.1 uncultured Actinomycetota bacterium | reverse complement strand
AGATTGAATCCATTTAGTAAAAATCTTAGAAATGAACTGAAAAAATTGAGAAAGATATATTTTGTAGATACTGGGATACGGAATGCCCTTATAAATAATTTAAATCCTTTAGACTTAAGGCAAGATGCTGGAAGCTTATGGGAAAACTATTTGATAAGTGAGAGAATTAAATCTATAAATAATTCGGGACATTCAAGAAATCTATATTTCTGGAGGACTCATCAGCAGCACGAGATAGACCTGATAGAAGAAGAAGGTGGAAAAATTTATGGATATGAACTGAAAATGACAGCAAAAAAAAATAAAGTCCCAAAAATTTTCAAGGACAATTATCCAGGCGTAAAAGTCGATTTTGTAAATAAGGATAACTATAAATATTTTTTAGGATTATGATTTAAATCCTGATTACGTTAACTGTGAGCACTCCATTGACATATGAGTCCAAATACGGAAAAGATGTAGCCGAGTTTGATCCCCTGGAATGGATGGCAGCCCTGGTATCCCATATACCGGACAGAGGGGCACAGACAGTTCATTATTACGGACGTTATAGTAACGCAACAAGGGTCTTGGGCACGGCTTATACAGAAGATATATGAAGTGGACCCATTATTATGTCCCCGATGCGGGGAAAAGATGAAAATAATTGCTTTTATAGAAGATTATAAGGTTGTTAAGAAGACACTTGACTATCTGGGTATATATGAGTTTGGTAAAAAGAGAGCTCCTCCCAGGGTAGACACTTACCCCGATGAGTTTGATGAGTATGTCCGTGATGACTATCTAGACTGTGACCATGTGTGTTGAGTTAATAATAGGGCCACAAGATATTTAGCTGCCATAAAACTGACCTGGATGGGGTATTTTTCTAATTTATTATTCCACTCTGCGTATTTTCTGCTCTTGTATCATGATCTATTGTGCTTATCGGATCTGATAACCTTTGATTATGTTAACTTTTGGGGGATTATAGAATTGTGATCCAGAGCAAGTTCTTATAAATAAAGCAGCCAGGGAAGAAATAGAAGAAGAACTGGGTAAATAATAAAAGTATAATCATTATTAAAAGCCCTATAATATCTGAATTCCTGCATTTAACTATGCAAAAAAAATCTGGTTTCATAGCGGCTAATGATGTTTAATATAATATAAAATTTAGCAATAGATGGGAATCATTATGCCAAAAAGTGAATTAACACTTAAAGATAGGCTATCAAGACTTACCTATATTCAAGCCGGTAAGCTGCTGGGACCAGAGGGGAAACAGCTTATAATGCAGGGCGGAAGATTCGAGATAGATTCAATAGAGGAAAATGTTTATCTCGACAATGACCTTTTCCAATTATCAGTAGATGGAGCAGTTGTTACAATAAAGCTGATGGAATAAAAGAGCCTTTATTGTTTCGATTATCAGGGATATGATTGAAGAAAATCGTATGTAGTGGATTAAATCTAAAAAGTGTACCAGATGGAGTTTTTGTGAAATTAAAAGAATCAGTAAAAGTTGAATTTAAAGAATCGACTGCTGAATTAAAGCAGGCATTGGAAGATATTTGCGCTTTTGCTAATAGCGGTGAAGGTATTCTTTATTTTGGTATTACCGATGATGGCAAGATTCGCGGACAAGATGTGTCGGATAGGACCATTCAGAAAGTAACAACATCGATTCTATCCTCAATAGAACCCCGGGTTTATCCTAATATTTATGAAGATACAATAAATAGTAAAACCATTTTGATTGTGGATGTCAAAAACGGCCCTGATTGTCCCTATTTTTATAAAGGCAAGGCATATAAGCGTGTAGGAACAAGCAATGCATATCTCTCCCGCTATGAAGTTGAAAAAGCGCTTTACGAAAGAGACAATCCGAAATATCGATATGAGAAGACAATTATTAATGAATACGAAGGTGTGCTGGACAGCAAAACAATAAATTGGTTTTTGAAAAAAGCCAAAGAAGAGCGTTCTCTTCCAGTTGATGAAGATGATAAGCAAAATGACATTTTGAAAAAACTGAATTTAGTCACTGACGGAAAACTCAATTTTGCAGGACTTGTATGCTTTGGCAGGGAGATTCAACGGTATATTCCGGAGGCTTTAGTCAAATGTGCTATTTTTAATGGATTGGAAAAACGACCTGATCGAATAGTGGAATATGAAGATTTTAGAACTAATATCTTTAAACAAATTGAAAATGTGCATAAATTCATTCAGGAGAATTACCGTAAAGGATATGTGATTAATCCTGAAACGGCCCAAAGGGAAGCTGTCTATGAATGGCCTCTTCTGGCGATTCGTGAAGCATTATCAAATGCTATTGCGCATAGAGATTATATGATATCCGGACATACTGATATTGCTATTTTTGATGACCGAATAGAGATATGGTCCTCGGGAACGCTGCCGGAGGGTATAAAGATCGAGGATCTTAATAAAACTCATAAATCAGTATTGCGTAATCCCGCTATTGCTGAAATGCTTTATTTTGCTGGATATATTGAGCGGTGGGGTTCCGGGATTAAGGCGATGAACACACTTATCAAACAGGCGGGTTTGCCGGAGCCCATTTATGAAGAAATAGGTTCAAATTTTGTTGTGACATTCAGGAAAGCTGTGGGTGATAAAAAAACAACAGAAAAGACTACTTTAAAAAGTGCGGAGAAAGTGCGGAGAAAGTGCGGAGAAAGTGCGGAGAAAGTTTTTAGGGTTATCAATAAAAATATATTCATTAAAACACATGAGGTAGCAGATAAAACAGAATTGTCTCAGAGAACTGTAGAGAATTCTATCACAAAACTTAAGAAGGCAGGATTTCTAAAAAGGGTAGGTTCTCCAAAAAGCGGGCATTGGAAAATATTGAGTACTGACAAAAATAAATAATAATTACCGATGTCTCTTAATGAATTAGCTAAAAGAATAAATATATCAACAGTATCAATAAGCCATGCACTACCTCATCAATCTTATTCTTTTACCGACTCAAGGAGCTTTTAAGGATCTCATGGGAAGTTATAGGAGATTATTACAGGAGTACATGCAGGAAAGATGGAGCAAGTCCCGCAGCAGTGGCAGTCATCCAGACATTTGGTGATTATCTTTCAACTAGTCCTCATATGCATATACTGGTATCATGATCCTTATGCTTTTTGAATCTGATAACCTTTGATTATGTTAACTTTTGGCTGTTTATAGAATTCTCATCCCGCTCATAGAAGATCCTTGCCATGGCTTCAAAGGGCAGTGAAGAAACAAATCGAAGGTCTTGTCTCGGTCCATTCATTTATTGAGATATACTCGGTCATCACAAGACTTCCGCTGAGTCCGAAAATTAGCACAAATCTTGCTCTAAGGCTTATTAAGGGAAACATCCTTAATAGTTTTAAACTTATGGCTCAGGAGATTATATTGATCTGCTTGCCAACCTTGAAAAGAATAATATTTCAGGCGGAGCTGGTTATGATGGGCTTATCA
>CAZKVA010000180.1:0-3514 GCA_964556035.1 uncultured Actinomycetota bacterium | reverse complement strand
TGATATGCCATTAATAAAATATATTCTCTCGACTAAAAACAAAATCTTTATAGGAGATATCGAGAAGTCAAATTTCAAATACAGTATACCCCGCGGCGAGCTTACGTCTTCGATGATATGCATGCCTGTAATCGTCAAGGACAGGGTAAAAGGCATAATCTATATTGATTCAAAAAATATAAATGCTTTTTCCAGCAATCACGAATATTTTTTAAATATCCTTGCCCATGAAATATCCATAGCTATTGAAAGGGCTATAGCTTATGAAAGGATAAAAGAGCTTACTATAAAGGATGATCTCACCGGTATTTATAATAGGAGGAAATTTGACCAGGATCTCAGGGAAGAATTAAATAAATCAATAAGATATGTCAGGAATCTCTCACTACTTATGCTGGATATTGATTATTTTAAAAAATATAATGACTTACATGGGCACCAGAGAGGGGACGCAATACTGAGGAAGCTGGGTATGGTCTTTAATAAGCATATGAGAAATACCGATAAAGCATACCGCTATGGAGGGGAAGAATTCGCTATAATATGTACCGAGACAGACAGGGAAAATGCAATAATGTGTGCAGAGAGATTAAGGAAAGTCATAAATGAGGAGAAGTTTGATGGCGAAGAAGATATAGAGCCATATAATAATCTTACAGTAAGTATCGGAGTCTCAAATTTTCCATTTGATGCTACGAAACTAGACCAGTTTATCAGGTATGCTGATAATGCCCTTTACAAGGCTAAAGCAGAGGGAAGGAACAGGGTTATAGCATAGAAACGCCAAAAATATTTTTAATTGACTGCTGCTATAATAATTGTTATAGTTAGGTGTATCTAACAATTATAGATGATATGGAAAGTGGTTATGGACAAAGCATTATCACAAAGTCTTGAAGACTATCTTGAGGCAATATATATAATAGGTCTTGACAATAAAGTAGTGAGAGTCAAGGAAGTGGCAGGGTTTCTTGATGTAAAGACCCCTTCAGTTGTTGATGCTGTAGGCAAGCTGACAGAAAATGGTCTTGTCAATCATGAAAAATATGGTTATCTGGATTTGTCAGTTGAGGGTAATAAAATTGCCCGCAAGATAAATCTAAAGCATGAAAAGATCTGTAAATTCTTTAAGGACGTCCTTATAGTGAGTGATGAGGTATCAAAGAAAGATGCTTGCAAGATCGAACACTATATCAGCAAGGAGACAATGGACCATATGATAGTATTCATTAAATTCATTGAAAGCTGTCCAGAGGGATATCCTGAATGGCTTAAAGCTTTTAAATATTTTCTAAAACATGGAAAAAGGCCGGAGAAATGCCGGAGGAAATAGTCCTTAAGGAAATTAATAATCATACAACAATAATACAGACACTGGTTTTTCCTAAAATCATCAAAAATGACTTGACAAAACTATATTGGTCTACTAAAGTTAGGTTAGACTAATTTTATTTAATTTACCTATTATAATAATATGGTTTTTGGAAAAAAGATGAAAGCAGGACCTAAAAGATTAAGAAAGCCCAAAGCTAATGCCGGGCATATTCCGGGGCAACAAGGTTTTAAAGGGTATATTAATCCCGGCAAGGCTGCAAATATTTTAGAAAGTCGCATGCAGGGTCCAGGCTGTAGCAATCCATTACCTACACCTTCTCAAGGAAGGAAGCTGCTCACACTGGCGCATGCAGTACCTGGTAAGAAATATATGATAATAAGGGTCGAGGGAGAATGTAAATTGAACTCCAGACTTTGTGCAATGGGACTCATGCCAAATGAGCTGCTCAGTGTCTATACAGCATCCAGAGGAGGACCGGCCATTATTGCTATAAAAGGTTCCAGGTTTGCAATCGGAAGAGGTATGACTAATAGGATAATCATCGAGGAGACTTGATGAAGGGGAAGGAAATAGTCATAGCCCTTGCCGGAAATCCCAATTCCGGGAAGACGACTATCTTTAATAATCTAACAGGTTTAAAACAGCATGTAGGAAATTATCCCGGAGTCACTGTAGAGAAAAGAAGCGGTGAGATCCATTACAAAGATCATCTTATAAAAATAATAGACCTTCCCGGTATTTACAGCCTGACTGCATTTTCCGAAGAAGAAATAGTAGCAAGAAATTATGTCCTGGAGGAAAAACCGGATATAGTTGTAAATGTCATAGATAGTTCAAATCTTGAGAGAAATCTTTATCTAACAGTACAGCTTCTGGAAATAGGCGTGCCGCTGGTGCTTGACTTCAATATGGTTGATATCGCAAAGAAAAAGGGCCAGGAGGTTGACCGGGAGCTTCTATCTGAACTACTAGGGGCGCCGATAGTTGAAACAGTCGGTCCAAAAAGAATAGGGACAGATGAGATCCTCGATGCAGCTATTAAAGTAAAAGAAGGCGGGGATACAAAAAAAATAGAAATATCCTATGGTGAAGAAATAGAAAATGAACTGGATAGGATCATAAACTCTATAAATAGCCATACCGGTACGGTTCTTCAGTCTAGTGATAGGTGGACAGCAGTAAAACTACTTGAGCAGGACCAGGAAATAATCAACAAATTGAAAAAAGCAGGTCCGGGTAAATACGGCGAAATAGAAAAGGTAGTCTCAGCTTCAATAAAGCATATCAATAATATTTTAAGAGATCCTCCCGAAGTGGTCATAGCAGATGCAAGATATGGTTTCATAAAAGGAGCGCTCCGGGAAGCTTATGAGGAAGCAGATACCGACAATATAGATATTACAGAAAAAATTGACAGTGTAATAACCAACCGTTTCCTGGGGCTTCCGGTATTTGCGCTTATTATCTGGCTCATGTTCCAATTTGTGTTCACACTGGGAAAATATCCAATGGGATGGATAGAATCCGGTTTTGAAAAGTTATCTTTATTGCTAAGCAATTTAATACCAGGAGAGCTGCTGAGATCGCTTATAGTGGATGGGATAGTCGGAGGAGTCGGAGGAGTAGTTGTGTTTACTCCAAATATTGCACTTCTATTTTTGGCTATTGCCCTTCTTGAGGATTCCGGGTATATGGCAAGAGCGGCCTTTGTTATGGACAGGATCATGCACAAAATAGGATTGCATGGAAAGTCATTCATACCGCTTATAATAGGGTTTGGATGCACTGTTCCAGCATATATGGCATCGAGGATACTTGAAAACAAAAAGGACCGCCTTATAACCATGCATATTAGTACTTTTGCAAGCTGTGGAGCCAGGCTGCCGGTATATATTTTGCTTGCAGGGGCCTTCTTCCCTGCTATTGCAGGAAATATTATCTTTTCTATTTATTTTATCGGGATAATATTTGCAATAATAATGGCAAAGGTATTAAGGGCTACAAGATTTAAAGGGGAGCTGGAACCTTTTGTAATGGAACTGCCTCCATACAGGATACCGACATTTAAGGGGATATTTATCCATACCTGGGAAAGGACCTGGATGTACCTGAAAAAGGCAGGTACCATAATACTGGCGATCTCGGTCCTGATGTGGTTTATGTTTACTTTTCCCATAC
>CAZKVA010000179.1:0-3516 GCA_964556035.1 uncultured Actinomycetota bacterium | reverse complement strand
GGATAAATTGCTTTTTGAGACCCTTAGGATGAAGGCGGACAGGATCATCCTGGGTGAAGTCAGAAATTCTATGGCGGCATACCAGATGCTTCAAGCTTTAAATACAGGACATAAAGGTAGTTTTGGGACTATTCATGCAGATTCTGCTTATGATGCACTATTGAGGTTGGAAACACTTGCAATGGAATATAAGGAAAATATTAGCAACCATGTAATAAAAAGAATGATATCAAGGTCAATTGATGTGATCCTGTATTTGGAATTTGAAAAAGACAAAGATTTTAATATTTGTAATAGAAAATTAATAGAAAAAGTCTTAATCCATGATGAATTAAATAAAGAAGGAGACTACAGATTAGAGCATCTATAATAATAGCTTCAATCATTTTTCTTGGCCTGATGTATCTTTTTGGTGCAATAGCTTTATTCATCAATGAGAAGAGAAAAAACTATATCAGGAGGATCCTTCGCTTGTCAGGGGATGAAGTTATTACAAACAATAAGAAAAAAGGAAATAAGCTGGTAAGTAAAATAAATAACTGGCTAATGAAAAATAATATTAATCTTGAAATTGAAGAATTTTTCATAATTATATCTATTTTAATGTCACTTATAATAATTATTGGTATTTTTACTGCACCAAATATAATAATCTCTTTACTTCTATCAATATTCTTAGTTTTTGTACTATTTATTTTTATTAATATGAGGAAGAAAAGGGAGAATTTAAAAAAAGAGGTTCAACTTGAACAGTTCTTATTGGATTTTAAAGGTAATCTATACGGGAATCAGAACATACTAAATAGTCTGGAACAAACAGTATCAGAGACAGAATATCCCTTAAGGAAAGATTTTGAGTTAGTGGTAAACGATACAAAAAGAGGTCTTCTATTGGATGAAGCATTAAGGAATATGGTAAAGAGAAACAGTAGCTGTCTTATCGAAATTGTATTGTCAGGATTGATCGTCGCAAATGATAAAGGTGCTGACATCATAAGTTTTTTAACAGACCAAATTGAATACATAAGAGAAAAGAGGGCAATTGATAACTATATAAAAATAATTAGCACCGGTCCTAAATATACCGCTTATTTAATAATGTTGATCCCGGTGGCTGCAATCATAGTAATAATACTGATAAATAATAATATCATCGATATCTTATTCTCAAGCTTTGGAATTATTTCCCTGGTATATGTAGTTTTAAGTAATGCTATAGGGATTTTTCTGATAAATAGATTATTAAATTACCAGAATGAAAGCAGGCTTATAAAGTGAGTCTAATAATAATATTGATATCATTACTAATATCAGCATTTGTATTTCTATTTTTCTTTAATTCAAGACAGATACACACAAAGTCTTTAATGAAAAAAATTGAAAACTATACAAACAATATAACTTCCAAGAATAATAAGAATACGGAACAACTCAGGCATAAATTCTTTTTAAAGGAAAGAAAAATTATAAAAATATTAGGTATAAGAATTAAAACAATCGAGGGCTTGTTCGTTTTTAAATTATTTCTCTCGATCAGTTCTTTAATATTTATTATTATTTTTGGATTCTTCATAGGAAACAACTTTATTTTATTTGCTGTATTGATCTCGTTTCTACTTTTCTTTGTTCCCTCTGAAATATTTAAAGGCAAGATCAAGAAAGTAAGTAAAAATATATCAGGAGAAATACCTGATACATTAGACATATTGTCGTCACTTATAAAAGCTGGCCTGAATCTGGACGATGCAATCAATTATTTTTCAAATAATTATCAAGGAGAAATCAGCCAGCTTTTCAAAATGGCATTGATTAAGATCTATGAGGGCCAAAGAAGAAAAGATGCCTATAATTGCATAGCCAAATTGTCTTTTTGCAATGAATTCAGGACGATAATAAAGATCATCATACAGGCTGATTCAATAGGTAATCCGATCAATATTGTATTAAAGGACCTCTCAAAGGCGATAAGGAATAATCAAAGAGATCAAATAAAAATGAAGGCAGAGAGGCTTGAGAGTAGTTTAATGCTTATCATATTCGTGTTTATGTTTATACCCATGATGGTTTTATTTCTACTCCCTATTATCCCACAGTTAAAAATGATTTTTTAAAGAGATCTTATTAAACAGAAAGTAGTTCAAAAGGAGGAAAAATGAATGTAATAAGAAAGATACACAGTCGGATAGTATGTGATTCCAGGGGCGCTACCTTAATAGAGATAGCATTATATATCGCCCTGGTCGTAATAGTATGTATCGCAGTGGTAACAGCACTGGGAGGTAGGCTCCAATCAGTATTTCAATCAATTGTAGACAGTCTCTAATTTTTAAGAGCAATTACAAATACTGGACGAGGAATAATAATTATGCCTGGATGTTTTAATAAAAGCGAAGATGGGAATGTATTAGTAGAGTTTGCTTTGATAATGCCTGTTTTATTGTTATTAATTGCAGGTATCATTCAATTTGGTTTTATCCTGAATGCAAAAGTTGCTGTTAATTCCGCGTCTTATGAAGCTGCCAGGGCAGCAACACTTTCAGAGAACCCCGGAGTTGATGCGGTAAATGCAGTAACAAATTATGCTGCTGCCTCTTTATCCGGGTGGGATCTTGGTGAGCGCTTAGGTGTCGAAGTGGATTTAAGTGGAAATGATCCAGGTGATATTGTGAGAGTCAATGTTTCTTATAATGTTCCGGTTTTCTTCTCTAGCATTATTTCAGGGTCAGGCATAGAAGGTGAATTCTTTAAAGTAATAGGAACAAGCACGATGCAGATCGAGGAGAAAGAATAATGGATGTTGGGATTATTAGATGCTTTAGCACAAGGGCTATTATATTTAAATATAAAGATATTTTTAAGAGAGACTTAAAGATATGACAAAAAGAAAAATCATTAATATTTTCTTACTGGTAAGTATTGTCTTGCTAATTCTGGCTGCAATAAGGTTTGATTTATTTGGAAGACTTGTTGGGTACGCAGAAAGATACAATTCGCTAAAGCAAAATACTGAAGAAGATAGTGAATATCCCGATTATATTTATGAGACTTTTATAGATGGTGAGGGAAAAGAGATCTCTGTAAAGATGGAGAAGAAAACTGGGACAATTGATGGGGAAGAGGTAATTTTTTATGAGGATACTTTGGGGTCTGAGGTAATAATATTTAATATATATAAAGGGATTTTACTAAATGTAAACGAGCAAGAAATTACTTTACTAGTAGATCAAGAATGTGTAGATGCTGACCCTGAAGAATCTTTTTATGAATATGAAGATATCGAAGATTATAAGATTAACTTTAAATATGAGGATTATTATTTTGAGTATGAAGATGAATTCAATAACAGTTATATGATTTTTGTCAATACAACAATGATTGCAGAGTTAAAAGATATTTCTATCTTAATAAATAAATATATCAGAGTGATTGATAGTGAATTCTTAAGCAGTATTGAAAAGAAATCAATAAAGAGTTTAGATTTTTATTATAGATAAAAACATGAGCATAACAAGAAGT
>CAZKVA010000178.1:0-3521 GCA_964556035.1 uncultured Actinomycetota bacterium | reverse complement strand
ATGTAAGACACCAGCCATTGCTAGAGTCTGACGATCTTATAAAATATAAGTTTCCTGAACCAACAGATGAATTGTTATCAATAATAAAAGAAAGAGGTTTGAGAGAAAGGGATAATTATTTTCTTTTATCCTTACAAGATTTTACTCTTTTTGAGAGATGCTGGTGCCTTAGGGGATACGAAAATGTATTGACAGATCTTTATTATAGGGAAAAAGAAATTAATTATATTCTAGATGGAATTACTGATTTTAATGTAGAAATGTCAAAAAAAATTGTAAAACTAGGTATTGTAGATGGATTGCGCACAGGGGATGATGTCGGAACTCAAAGGGGGATGGTAATGTCACCAGAAATGTTTAGAAAATTTTTTAAAAAAAGATATAAAAAAATGTGGGAAGTCTACAAAGATAAAAATCTTCCTATTTTTCACCATTCTTGTGGGAACATAATAAAAATAATACCTGATTTAATTGAGATTGGATTAGATGTACTTAATCCAATTCAGCCTGAAGCTATGGATCCAAATGAGTTATCAAAAAAGTTTGGTAGAAAACTGTCTTTTTTAGGGGGAATAAGTACTCAAAAGACATTACCATTTGAGATGCCGCAAGATGTAAGAAATGAAATTATAGACAGAATAAGAATACTTGGTAAATATAATGGATATATTATATCTCCATCTCATGAAGTTACATCAGATTGCAAGGATGAGAATTTTATTATGCTGATTAAGACACTTGAAGGTTACAAGAAAGGTGAAATAAATGTATCCTAAAATTATTTATATCCATAGGTTAGAACACATTAAAATTTTAATATGTTCTGTAAATTTATTATTAATCGCAGATGGGTACAGGGTAATATAAAGTGAAAAAATTAGAAACTAATATTTTTTTTAAAAAACAGCATAATTTATTTTTTGAAAAGTTTATAAGAGGCAATAGAGAAAAAGAAAATACTTTTAAAAGAGAAAATCTTATAAACATTTTATCCCCGGGAAGAGTAAATATAATTGGTGAACATACAGATTATAATTTAGGTTTTTCAATCCCTATTGCTGTTGACAAATATATTGCCTTAACAGGTAGGGCAAATGATTCGGGCATAGTTGAAATTTATTCTGAATATTTTGATAGCTTTTACAAGTTTCCGTTAATTGATATTATTTTTGATAAAAATGTTAAATGGGCCAACTACTTAAAGGGTGTTCTGCAGGAATATATCGAGGGTGGCTTAAAAATCAGCGGTTTCAGTATGGTTATTGGCGGCAATTTACCAATGGGTGTTGGAATGAGCTCGTCAGCTGCGCTTGAGGTTGGCATTGCAAAGTTTTTAGAAGAGCTTTTTAATCTAAAGATTAGCAGGGAAGAGATTATAAAGTATTGCAACAGTGCTGAGAACAACTTTGTCGGAGTAAGTTGCGGGTTTTTGGATCAATTTGCAGTTACTTATGGAAAAGAAAATAGTGCTATTTTTTTAAATTTTAAGGATCTTTCTTATAAGTATATTCCTTTTGATTTAAAAGATAATGTAATTTTAATAATTGATTCAAAAGAGGAAAGAAATCTTTCCAACACCGAGTATAATAAACGCAGGGATGAGTGCAGGGAAGCTGTTGAAATGATATCTTCTATGGCTAAAAATAAAAAAATATATTCTTTATCAGATATTAATCTGGATTTACTTTATAAGTTAAAAGAGAAGCTGGCTGATAAGCTCTTTAAGAGGGCAAGGCATGTTGTCACTGAAAATAACAGGGTGCTGCTTTCAAAAGGATATTTAATAAAAGGTGATATTGAAAAATTAGGCTTGATGTTGATAGAGTCGCATAACAGCTTAAAATGTGATTACGAAGTCTCAACAAAAAAACTGGATTTCCTGGTAGACGAAATTACTAAAGCCAGGGGAGTTTATGGTGCACGGTTGATGGGAGCAGGTTTTGGAGGGAGTATTATTAGTATTATTAAAGGGGATAAAGTTAATGGCATCATCGATATGATAAGTAAAAAGTTTTTTAATAAATTTGCGGTTACTCCTAACTTTATAGAATGTCTGCCGTCAGATGGGACAAAAAGAGTGAAAGAATGCATAAATGATTCAGGTCTTAGAAAAAGGGTTGTTGCTAAAAGAGATGGGAGATACTTAATATATTATGATTTTTAAAAAAGTATTGTTTCAGAAGGGATCAAATGCTTGAGCTGAGATATGATCCCATAAAAAGTCAAAAAGTTGCATATGCAACTAAAAGACAGGGGAGGACTTTTCATCCTCCAGATGACTATTGTCCGCTATGCCCGACAAAAAGCAATAAAATAATTACGGAAATTCCAGAAAGTGATTATGATATTGTAGTCTTTGAGAATAGATTTCCCACTTTTAGTAGAAATACTGATAAATTAGCTATAGGTGAGGTAAATAATGAAGATTTTTTCTCCTTTTCCAAAAAGCAGTCCAAAGGGATTTGCGAGGTTGTTTGTTACACCTCGAATCATGATTCATTTTTAGAGGATATGCCGATAGAGAAAATTAGTAATTTAATAAAAGTCTGGCAGGACAGGTATTATAATCTGGGAAAAAAGGATTTTATAAAATATGTATTTATATTTGAGAATAAAGGAAAAGAGATCGGCGTAACTTTATCTCACCCTCATGGGCAGATTTATGCCTTTTCATATATTCCACCAATTATTAAGCAAGAATTAAAATCTTCAAAAGATTTTTATGATAAGAATAAAAAATGTCTTCATTGTGCAGTGATCAAAGAGGAGCTTAAGGAGAATAAAAGAATTATAGTTAAGACTGGTGATTTTATTGCTTTTATCCCTTATTATGCCGGATGGCCCTATGAGGTACATATTTATTCTTTAAGGCATCTGGGAAATTTGTGTGAACTGGATGATAAGGAAGTTACCTCGCTTGCTGGAGTTATAAAAGAACTAATAGCAAGGTATAATAAACTTTTTAATTTTAGAATGCCTTATGTGATGGTAATTCATCAGAGTCCTACTGATAATAGGGATAGTAGTTACTATCATCTTCACTTTGAGTTTTACCCGCCATACAGAACAAAAGATAAGTTTAAATATTTAGCAGGTTGTGAGCTGGGAGCAGGAACTTTTATAAATGATACACTGCCGGAGGAAAAGGCTGAAGAGTTGAGGAAGGTAAACATTTATTCATAAGAACTTATTTTTTGATCTCGCAGGTATAAAATACTAAAACTTACCATAATCTAATGATGAAAGCATAATAGTGTTAGAAGTTTAAACTGGAACTTTAAAAATTACCTTGCGAACACTACGGGTCTCTTTATTTGTCAGGCCTGGCCTGTGTACGTCTTCAGGAAAAAATACTGCATACATATTATTTTTTAAAATAAAGTAGCTTTCATTTTCTATTGTGCTAAAAAGCTCGATATCATTTTCCCCATTATATTCTTTAAGCGATATTTTGGAGTTTCGGTAATCTGCATATCCTATTTTTTCCTCTCCATACAATATATATTGCAGGTCGATGTATT
>CAZKVA010000177.1:0-3562 GCA_964556035.1 uncultured Actinomycetota bacterium | reverse complement strand
TTATAAGGAATACAGATCTTTTAATTGAAGATGAATAGATAATATTTTAAACTGGTAGTACTGGAACATAAATAAAAGGACGAACATTATGAATAAAACATGCAATGAAGAAAAAAGGAAAAAAATAAGAGCTGGGATGGAACAGCAGAGATCAATAAATGGCGTGATATGAGGAAATAACTTTACTAATAAGTAGGAAGGATATATTTTGAAAATACTGGTAACCGGGGGAGCCGGATTTATTGGTTCGAATGTAGCGGACGGCCTTATCGCTGAAGGCTATGAAGTAGTGATAGTAGACGACCTCTCGAATGGACGCAAAGAGAATTTACCCGGAAAGGCAAAGTTCTAAAGTTGATGTCAGGGATAAGGGACTTGAAGATGTCTTTAAGTCTGAGAAGCCCGATATGGTCATCCACAATGCCGCGCAGCTTTCTGTAAGGGTATCTGTAGAGGAGCCTCTTATTGATGCGGACATAAATATAATAGGGGGGCTCAACCTTATTAATATCTCCAAAAAATATGAAGTAAAAAAGATCATCTTTGCCTCTTCGGGGGGAACAGTATATGGCGAACAGAAGGTATTTCCGGCAGATGAGTCGCATCCCCTTGGCCCTATATCGCCTTATGGCGTAGCAAAGCTTACTACAGAGCATTATCTGTATTATTTCTCAAAAGTCTATGGACTTGATTATATAGCGCTGCGTTATGCCAATATTTATGGTCCAAGGCAGGACCCCCACGGAGAAGCTGGAGTGGTGGCCATATTTTCTAAAAAGATGCTGGCAGGCGGGACACCCCTGATAAACGGCGATGGTCTCCAGACCAGGGATTATGTCTATGTGGGCGATGTGGTTAGATTAAATATTGCCGCTATCAGATCTGATTTTGTGGGCCCCATAAATATAGGAACAGGAGTCGAGACTGATGTGATGACACTTTTTAATATACTAAAAGGTGCCAGCGGCAGGGATATAGAAGAAAAGCACGGCCCCGCAAAGACAGGAGAGCAGATGCGGAGCGTACTCGACAATAGCCTTGCAGGGAAAGTTTTGGGCTGGAAGCCGGAAGTATCCATTGAAGAGGGGTTAAAGCTTACGTATGAGTGGTTTAAAGACAATAACTAATTGTGTAATAGACTATTTGAATAAATGCATTATTTATTGAAAATAATATGATAATACTATATTATATGAATGAAAGATCACGATTAGCTTAAGGAGAAAAAATGGAGAATAGTGTTATAAAGAAAATGAGCATGATAGAGCGTCTTCAAACCATGGAAGCCCTTTGGGATTCTATTATATATGAAGGATCTAGAATAGAGTCTCCGGAATGGCATAGAGAAATAATTGAAGAGAGAAAAAGAGAGATGAAAAATGGCGAAGCTGAATTTATTTCTATAGATAAATTGAAGGCAATGAATAAATGATTAAGATAAAAGATGTTTTAATCATTAAAGAAGCAGTGGATGACTTGAATGGTGGAAGAATATTTTATGAGCAAAAAGAAGCAGGAATCGGTAATTATTTTTGGGATAGTCTGATTGTAGATTTTGAATCACTAGTTATTTATGCTGGTACCCATACAAAGAACCATGGTCTATATCAAATGTTTGCAAAGCGATTTCCTTATATTATTTATTATGACATTATTGATAAGATAGAAAACCTTGCCGATAAGATGATATGGGCAGAGGAAAATCCCGGTGAAGCTAAAAAGCTGGGTGAGAAGAACAAGCAGAGGGTTGAGGAAGTATTCTCTTGGAACAATAGCATAAAGGATACTGTTAAAGCTTTTGACAAATTAACTTCCAAGAACGGATAAGCAGAGAATTAATATTTTCATTGATCTATTTTGTTCTTTTTATAATAACTGTAGTGTACCTATGTAGCATCAAACAATGTAAACCGGTTAATACAATCAATTATTTGCAATATTTTAACAATAATGCTATTATTATTAAAATTATTTTAGTAATTATCCTATTATTATTAAAAACCTATTAATGATAAGCATTAGAAAAAGAATAAAATGGAGTATATACCAAGAAAATTATCAACCGAATTAATAAAATGGCTGGAAAGGAAAGAGATACTTGCCATTAGAGGTCCGAGGCAATCCGGTAAAACAACACTGTTGGAATATTTAAGTACCTATATAAGAGAAAATATAAATATATCACCTAAAAATATCATATCTATAAGTTTTGAGGATAAAGATCTGGTTTATAATTTTTCTAAAGATCCAAAAAGTTTTATTGAATCATATATATCGCCGGAGAAACAGAATCGCCACTATTTCCTTTTAGACGAATTCCAATATATCAAAGATGGGGGCCAAAAATTAAAGTTTCTTTATGATACAATTAAAAATGTAAAATTTATAATTACCGGCTCTTCATCTTTAGAGCTTACAGATAATACCACAAAGTACCTGGTGGGAAGAGTTTTTTTATTTAATTTGTATCAATTTGATTTTGAAGAATATTTATTTACCCGGCCTGAAAATATTTTAAACTTATATAAAAAAAATACTGCAATAATTTCAGATTTTATTTTCGAAGATAAAAAGATAAAAAATATTGGCAATATATTTTCTGAGGATTTTATTAAAATATACGAAGAGTATTGTATTTTTGGTGGGTATCCTGAAGTAGTCATAGCGAAAAAAAGTGAAGAGAAAAAAATAATTTTAAAAAATATCTACAATACCTATATTGATAAAGATATAATAGGTCTGCTAAGACTGGAAGATGATTATAGTTTTAGAAATATTGTCATGATTCTTGCAAACCAAATTGGAAGTATCCTTAATTATCAGAATTTAGCCAAGGATGGCCTGACTTATCATAAAAGGTTAAAACAATATTTATCTATTTTAGAAGAAACTTATATTATAAAAAGAATAAGGCCATATTATAAAAAAAGTACTTCAGAGATTAGAAAAAATCCAAAACTTTATTTTATTGATAATGGTCTTAGAAACTCGATCATTGAAAATTATAATGAGTTTATTCTCAGGGGAGATACAGGTGGAATGGTTGAAAATATTGTATTTTCACAATTCTTAAAGAAAGATATTTCCCATATTAAATATTGGAGAACAGTAAATAATGCAGAAGTAGATTTCATTATAAAAGCAGGTAGTGATTTTATCCCGGTTGAAGTAAAATATACTACGTTTACTTCTCCTAAGCCCGGGAGGAGTTTTGTGAATTTTATAAAAAGATATAATCCTCCTCGCGGATTAATATTAACTAAAGGTTTCTGGGGAGAGATTAAAATTGACAATACTGAAATACTTTTTGCACCTGTATGGTTTATTTGATTTAAGGAATTTGGTTTAGATGTTGATATCTTTTAACAATATTGAAAAGAGGATAGAGATCAAAGGTAAAAAAGTTTTAAACATAGTACCCACTCCCTTCTTTGCAGACAGGGGTTGTCATATGCGGATACTGGGTGAGATGAAGGCCCTTGAGAAGTACGGGTATCAGAATATAATAGTCACCTATCATAATGGCAGGGACCTGGAGGGATTGGATATCAGGAGGATAATA
>CAZKVA010000176.1:0-3617 GCA_964556035.1 uncultured Actinomycetota bacterium | reverse complement strand
CTTGCTCTATTGGATGATAAATACAAAGGTTCGAATTGGTTGCACTGGCGGAGAGGGAGGGATTCGAACCCCCGGAAGGTATAAACCTTCAATGGTTTTCAAGACCATCGCAATCAACCAGACTCTGCCACCTCTCCGCGGGACAGCAATGTCAAATTATAGCATAAAAAATTATTTATTAAATAGGATTATTGAAGGTATAACTGCTAAGCTAAAAATATGGGATAACTCATAGTATTATGATTATTCCCCGACATATTTTACTTGAATTTATCAAATATTTTCAATAAGTAAAAAAGATCTACTATGGACAGAGACTTTTAATTACCAGTTATTGATTATCTTTTTTACTGATCTTTTTCATACCGCCCATATATGGCACCAGAACATCCGGAATAGTAATACTTCCGTCTTCATTCTGGTAATTTTCATATATTGCTATCAGTGTACGGCCCACAGCACATGCAGTAGAATTCATTGTATGGACAAGAGCCTTTTTATTTCCGTCCTTAAACTTTATATTTAACCTTCTTGACTGGAACTCAGTATCATGGCTGCAGGACGCAAGCTCCCTATATTTTTTCTGTCCCGGAAGCCAGGCTTCAAGGTCGTATTTTTTAGCATTGGGCGTCCCTATATCCCCCGTACACATATTCATCATCCTATAATGGAGCCCAAGGCTTTTCATTATTTCCTCCAGTGTCTCACGCAAGGTCTCGTACTCTTCCCAGGACTTATCAGGATGTGAAAATATAAACATCTCAACCTTATCAAATTGATGGACCCGGAACATCCCGCCCATATCCTTTCCATGAGTACCCGCTTCCCTTCTAAAACAGGTTGAAAATGCTGCATATTTTAGCGGGAGCCTGCTGACATCAAGAAATTCACCGCCGTGGTATGCACATAGAGGCACTTCTGATGTTCCGATAAGATAAAGATCATCCAGCTCTGTCTTGTAATACTGGGATGCTTCTACCGGAAAGAACCCGGTTCCGTACATTGCTTCCTCTCTTACAAGGGTGGGCGGGATAAGTGGCACAAATCCTTTTGATACCAGGGTATTTAATACAAACTGGACAAGGGCAAATTCAAGAATGACGCCCTCATTTTTTATATATACAAATCGGGACCCTGAAACCTTTCTGGCTCTCTCCTCATCAAGGATATCAAGTGCTGTCCCAAGCTCAATATGGTTTTTGGGTTCAAAGTCAAATTCAGGTTTCACCCCATTCACCGAATGAACCACATTACCGCTTTCATCCGGACCTACAGGGGTCGTCTCATGAGTCAGGTTCGGATAGGAAGAAAAATGGGTCCTGTACTGTTTTTCAAATTCATTAAGTTTTTCTTCAAATTCTTTAAGGCCGGAATTGATCTCCTTCATCTCAGATATGACCTTACTTTTTTCCTCACCTTTAAGAGTTGGCACTATTTTTGATGCTTCGTTCTTTTTCGCACGGAGTTCATCTACTTTAAATGTTAACTTCCTCTTTTCACTGTCCAGGGAAATACCCTGAGAGGTGTCTATCTTCATACCTCTTTTCTTTATTTCAACATCATAGATCTTTGGATCTTTTCTAAACAGTTCAATATTGATCATAAACTACTGCCTCTATCCTATTTTTACCAAACGATTCTATATCAGTGTATAGATACTAGTTCCACCTTGGATATGAACCTAAAATTTTTACAAGATATACTGATTTCCTTAGTACTTCAAGTGCCTCGAAGATTTCCTTGTCATGAAGATGTCCATCTATATCTATAAGGAATACATAATCTCCGAGATTCTTTTTTGCCGGTCTTGATTCAAGCCTTGTAAGATTGATATTTCTTGCAGCAAATTCTTTCAATATGGTAAACAGGCTGCCTGGTTTATCTTCTTTGAGAAAGCAAACTATTGAGGTCTTATCTTTTCCGGTTTTCGGCTGGATACTGCTTCCCAGGAAAATAAACCTGGTCTTGTTTTCCTTATTATCCTCAATATCTTTTTCAATGATTTTCAGGCCATAGAGTTTGGCGGCTATCTCTGTTCCGATCGCAGCTATACTATTATCTGTTTCCAGCAACATCTTTATTGCTTCCGCAGTACTGTTTGCAGCTATTATCTCTGCACTTTTTAGATAAGTTGAAATAAAGTTTTTACATTGAGCCGTGGCATGAGGGTGGGAGATTATTTTTTTTATCTTTGAGACTGCCGTCTTTTCTTTCCCGATAAGACTGTGCTTTATTGGAATGGTTATCTCCCTTATTATCTTGGCCTCACTTTCAAAAGTTAAGAAATCCAGGGTTATATTGACAGAACCCTCAAGTGAGTTTTCTATCGGCACTATGCCCTCGACTGTCTCCCCGCGGTCTACACTCTTTATTACTTCCTGCATAGTGGCATATGGGATCTTTTCTATTTCATCCTCACTTTTAATATCACCGATATACTTGTTTAGTGCTTCCTCGGTAAATGTTCCCGGTGGGCCCAGATATGCTATTTTTACTTTCATATTCCCTATTTTTTATCCAATAATAATATTGATAATGTTTGATATTATACTTAAATAATAATCGATTTAAAGAAGGTAAAATTAATCCATATCCCCCTTTAAGGGAGGAAATTCTGCGGGTCATTTGGAACACCGTCTACAAGTACTTCATAATGCAGGTGTGGTCCGGTACTATTTCCGGTATTACCCATAGTAGCTATAACTTCACCTTTTTCAACTTCATCGCCAACTCCAACATTCATCTTGTAGAGATGGGCATAAACGGTGGAATATCCAAACCCATGGTAGATAACTATTTTTCTGCCATAACCTCCATGCCATCCTGCAAATATTACTACACCTGATGCTGTGGCGCTTATGGGAGTGCCAGTATTATTCCCTATATCCAGTCCCTTATGATAATGACCATACCTTCTTTCATTAAATACTCCAGTGATGGGTCCCCATGTGGGCCAAATACTCGGTGTATGGTCCATCAGATAAATATGGTCTTCCATATTATTCTTATCCAGGGACAGTATTTCTGATAAGGCCGGAGCTACTTCCAGGAGCTCGTCAAGCATGGCTTCAATATCATCCAGTCCCTGTTCCTGGTCATCTATATAGTAATATATCTCATTAGGATCCTGGTCAAGATCTACATCTGCTGAAAGGTCTGCAGTATAAACTGCCACTTCTTCGGCATATCCACCCTTACCGGTTATATCCCTGACCATACGGTCGAGTTCTTCGACTCCCTTGAGGTAATTTTCCAATATCTTTGTCTTTGTCTCTATTTCCTGGGTCTTCTTTTCAAGGTTTACCATCTCCACTTCTTTATACTGCATCTTATATTCCAGCCTTTGGATCTCTACCACTTTCTCGTCAAGTTTCTGCCGTGTAAGCACAAGATTGGAAAATAGTATAACGCCTAAAGCAATTATGATTATCGTGATGACAAAGATAGACCTCAGCACATTGTGAGAGATCTTTAGTTTTCTAACTCTTGAGCTGGCATCAGATATTACCAGCAATGTAAATGTTTTTTGTTTCTTTTCTTCCATATATTACAACATAAAAATGATATAACATTATAGCTGATTATACTGATATGGGAAACCCTTTATTTATACGTAC
>CAZKVA010000175.1:0-3631 GCA_964556035.1 uncultured Actinomycetota bacterium | reverse complement strand
ATATATGGAAGAAGATGAAAACATATTGGTATTCTGTCTAAATGACCAGACAGCTGCAGGCATTCAGGCTGCTGCTGATATTGCTGGAAGATGGGACGCGGACAAATGGATGGTTATGTCACAGGGTCTTGATGACTTAGGAATGGAGCTGATCAGAGACAATATTGTTGATGGAAACAGTGCGTATTTTCCTGAAAAATATGGTGAATATCTAATCCCGGGAGCACTGGCCTATATGTATGGAAATCCAGTTCCATCTTATATGTTTATTGAAAATGTAATAATAACACCTGATAATATTGATGAATATTTTTAGGAAACCTTATGGAAATTACAATTGATTTAAAAACCGGTATTAAATTTTATGATATAAATTTCTGGATAGGGGAAAATTATCTTTCAAAGAAATTTACCAATCCGGATACCCTATTAGCTAAAATAATAGGGGAGAGAAAAGATAAGTATAATATAATAGGAACTCTTATCACTCATTTTATTTCATATTTCTATTATCCCAGAATTGGAAATGATATTGTATCCGGGCTACTGTCAAATGATGATACCATGGATTTTGATTTAGCCGGGATGATGGTAATGGAGCAGGACTATTTTCATGAACCTGAAAGTTTTGAGAAAGGGCTCCTATCCCGCTATAAGCAGGGTTTTAGGGCTTTAAGATTATTCCCCAGATCCCATAAATACCCATTTGAGGTTTTAGGATTTGGAAAATTTTATAAGATTCTAAATCATTATAGTTTCCCGATCATGATAAGCCTGGATGAGATAGACATAACAGGGAATAAAAATATTGAATGGGAAAAAATAATAGAAATTTCTGGCAAATACAGGGATATTCCTATCATTATTGACGGCGGCAACTCAAAGGAGCTCATGTATAATAGTTTTTTATTTTCCCTCCTAAAAAATAGCCAGAATATATATTTGAATACCCATAATCTTCTGGCTATGAACCAGATCGAGGATCTGGTTCATATTGGCGGCCCGGACAGGCTTTTATTTGATTCTTATTTTCCTTATTATGAAACACACCTGTCAGTAGGAAGACTAGAAAATTCATCAATTTCAAATGAGGATAAAAAAAAGATTGCAGGATTAAATATCCAAAATATATTTAAGCAAATAAAGATTTGAAAAATGACTGCTATTAACTATTGATGTGATGATTGATGAGACATTTATGCAGGCACACTAGTTGTGGTATAACGGCATAATACTGCCGAATATAAATATTAATAATAAAATAATGAATAAAATAAAAAAACAATTAAAAAATATAAAAGTCATTGATTCTCATATACATCTCGGGTATTTATCCAGCTTGAATATGTCAGGTGCAGGTGATGATAATATAATTGCCACCCTGAAGGAATTTGGAGTAAAAAAGGCAATTGTCTCGCACCACGGCAGCTTATCTACAGTAGAATATGGAAATAAAAAGCTATTTGAACTACTCGCGCTAAATAAAGACTTTTTATATGGGCTCCTGGTTTTTAATCCTAATTTTGAGGATGAATCTTTAAAAATGATAGATAGATCTTATAAAGATAAAAATATAATAGGGATAAAGATCCATCCTTCCTGGCATATTTGTTATCCGGCCGATATAAGGTATAAAAAGTTTTGGGCGCTTGCAGAAGAAAGGCAGATCCCGGTCCTTACCCATAGCTGGAACCCAAATGTCCCGAATAAGGCCCAAAAATTTTCTGATCCCTTTAATTTTGAGGTGGTCATAAAAAGACATCCTGACCTAAAGCTGATATTGGCACATGCAGGTGGCAGGGGGGACTCTCTTTATAAAGTTATAGATCTACTGGGAAAATACCCAAATCTTTATACAGATTTTGCCGGTGATATATTTGAACCAAAGCTTATCGAAACATATGTTGAAAGATTGGGTTCCGAAAAACTTTTTTTTGGAACGGATATGCCATGGATCGATGTCAGGTATCATCTGGTTAATATTTTGAGTGCAGAGATAACTGATGAAGATAAAGAAAATATTTTAGGTTTAAATGTAGCCAGATTGTATGGTATCTAGTAAGCTAATGTCTTTTAAAGATTATTAGAATTTTTATTGATTGATCATATTAAATAGTTTCTAAGGTCTGGGTCTAAATGAAAATCAAAGAGAGAAGACAAATAATAGTCGATCTGGTCAATGATTGGGAAAACCTCAGTGTAGGTTTTCTGGCAAAGAAGTTTAAGGTTTCCGAGATGACCATATACAGGGACCTCAATGACCTGGAGGACAAAAATCTTCTAATAAAGACAACTGGTGGAGCCATAAAGATCAGTGAATCCCTGGTTCACACCGAGTCATCTTTTTCAAAGAGGCTCAAGGACCATAATAAGGAAAAAAAAGCTATTGCAAAAAAAGCAGTTGAATATATCAGCAATGGGGATTCTATTATTATTGATGGAGGCACGACCATTTTTGCGCTTGTAAAAGAAATAAATAAGACCGACCTCAAAGAACTAATAGTGCTGACCAATAATATAATTGTTCAATTAGAACTTATTAAAAATCAAAATGTGGAAGTAATAGCAATAGGAGGTATCGCAAGGCAGGGTTCCTATTCTACGGTGGGAGACATCGCGGAAAATGTTATAAAGGATATGCGAGTTGATAAAATATTTGTAACTGGCAAAGGAATATCAAGCGATGGTGATATTTTTGACCCCCATTTAAGCGAAGGCAAGATCAAAAGTCTTTTTTTAGAAAAAGCCAGAAAAAAAATATTGTTGGTTGATAGTAATAAATTCGGGATATTCGGTTTCTATAAATTTGCAAATGTCTCTGATTTTGATGTGATTATCATAGATTCAAAGATCCAGGACGAACACCTTGAATCTTTAAAAAAATTAGATATTAATCTGGAGATTGTCAGTGTCAGCAGCAGGTAATACAAATCAATTATAAATTTTAAAAGGAGGGCTCAAATGAAAAAATTAAAGGTAGCTTTTGTAGCAGGATTCATGGAAGGGTTTTCAGAGGAAAAACTAGAACTCTTTACGGAGTATCAAAAAGAAATGGAAAAAATGGCCAAAAGGATGGATTTTGAGCTGATTAATTATACTGAGGTCATTAAAGAAGTCCCCCAGGCTATTGCTGCAAGAGAAGATATGGATGCAAAAGAAGTAGATTTTGTGCTTCTATTTCACCCATCATATATTTTGGGCACGCTGGTGTATGAGATACTAAAAACCAGGGCACATATTGGATTGTGGGCAATAGAAGAGTTAAGGGATGTGGGTCCGATGCCGCTTGCAGCAATGGTTAGCCTGGAGCAAAATGCCAGCATGGTAGGTCATAATTTTTTAGGAAAACCAAAGAAGTTTAAGTGGTTTTTTGGTGAGATTGATGGAAAATATGAAACACTGTTCAAAGAGGCTATATCAAAATTTCAGGAGGATTATAACAAAACAATAGAAAAAAAAATAGAGGAGGATAAGCAAAAACTAACTGTGGACGGAATTATGGGACCAATGACCATTAACAAAATCATAGAACTAAAAAATAAATAAAATGACAAAAGACGAGCATATAAAATATTGGCTAAAAGGAGCAGAGAACGATCTTGCTGCTGCTGAAAGCCTTTTCAATGCTAAA
>CAZKVA010000174.1:0-3725 GCA_964556035.1 uncultured Actinomycetota bacterium | reverse complement strand
AAAGCATAAAATGTTAAATATTATTTTATGGCGATAATTGAAAATATATGCCTAATTTAAATTATATATATGAAATTGTGTTTTTGAATAAATAAAGAATTTATTAAAATAAGATACCCTTTTTTTAAGCTGTCTCATTTGTATCATTTTCCCTTGACCACACTGCTCAGCCAAAATAATAATTATTTGTAACAATCCCCATAAAAAATAGTCTAATATATTGTCTCTACTTTTTTCGTATACTACCTCCACAGATGAGGATAAAAGTATTTGAGGACCTGTTTTCCATAGTATTATCGCTAAGAAAGGAGGTGACCGATATGATCGAGTACGTACATAAACATATTGTAACTGAGCTCCAGCAAAATACCCGGACAGATATTATTTTCATAATTACAGCCATTATTTTAAACCTTATAGCCCTGGGAATAAATTCAGGAATGTCTTTTGATGCCAAAGAAGATACCAGTCTATTTATTGTAATGTTTATAGTTGTTGCCCTGATACTAGTAGTTAATTTTATAGTGGTAATCGGGCTTCTTAAGGGAAAGCAGACCAGGGCCAAATTAATAGGTGGACTTCTAAAAATGTATAAAGACCAGAACGTAGATGGATATTATGATTCATCACTTTTAGTAAACTATAACACAAGATACAACCTTTTTATCTTGGTAGTAGTTTTTATTGGAGCAATGGCAATTGCCATACCTTTTGTCATTATGTAAGAAATAATAATCCGGGCTACTTAATTTATGAGAGTATTTAGCGAATCGATCCTATAGAGGGATAATCTGGGATTCGAGTCATTCTGTGGGGTTTTTTTTAATTAACAATAAGGAGTGAGGTTAAAAAAGAAATGATAAATAAATTATCAACTATATCTCTTATAACAGGATTGATCTCTGGTTTTTATACCATCATAACTCTTGTGTCATTATTTTTTTTATACCTGGCCCGTAGCTTAAGTATGCACCCATTTGGTGATTCTGAGATTAAAATACTGGGATAATAGGGGATATTACTTCCCCCTGGTTATTCTACCAGGCCTTTTTGGCTCCTCATTGATTCAAGCTCGGTTAAAGCAATTTTACGTATGCGGACAGATTTTGGAGTCACCTCAACAAGTTCGGTGTCGTCAATATATTCAAGAGCATCATCCAGGATAATAGTCTTCGGAACATTAAAATGTTCCATGCCGCCGTCACCTTTGGAACGCATATTTGACAGCTGCTTTTCCTTGCAGGCATTTACCCAGATATCTTTTTTCCGGGAATTTTGCCCGACTACCTGACCTTTATATACATTAGCACTGGGGCCATAGAATAATATACCTCTGTTCTGAAGATTAGTCAGGCCGTATAATCGCGTCGTCCCGTTCTCGCATGCAACCAGTGAACCCCTATCACGTTTTTTCCGCTCACTATTATCCGCCTGGTAACGGTAGAAAAGGCTATTCATTATACCGTTCCCTCGTGTATCAGTCATAAATTCCCGTCTATAACCAAATAAACCACATGTCGGTATTATAAATTCAAGATATGCGATACCTTCTTTCATTTCCATTTTCTTCATCTGGCCATAACGGCTTCCTACTTTCTGTATAACTGCACCTGAATACTCTTCTGGAACTGAAATAAAAATTTCTTCATAGGGAATAGATTTTTTACCATCTATGATCTTAGTGATGACCTGTGGCTGGGAGATCTGCAGTTCATAACCTTCCCGGCGCAGTCTTTCAATAAAAATAGCTAAATGAAATTCGCCTCTGCCGGAAACGATCCATCCGCCTAAAGGATTATCTTCTACCTTTAATGCTACATCATTTTCAAGCTCTTTATAGAGCCTTTCCCTTATTTGTCTTGAAGTCGTAAACTGACCCTCTCGCCCCGCAAAAGGGGAAGAGTTGACAGAAAAATTTATTTTAACAGTAGGTTCCTCGATCTCGATAAGCGGTAAGGCTACCGGTGTATTGATGTCTGCTATTGTCTCACCGATCATAATATCTGGTATCCCTGCAATTGAAATGATCTCTCCGGTTGCTATTTCCGGGGTCTCAGTCTGCGCCAATCCCTGAAATGTCATTAGTGAAGTCAGGCGATGCTTCTCCATCTGGCCTTCACGGTTTATCCTGACGACTTCCTGTCCTTCACTTATTTTTCCATTATAGATCCTGCCCGTAGCGATACGGCCCTTATAATTATCCCAGTTTATTGAAGTCACAAGCATCTGTAAGGGCAAATTAATATCTCCGTCAGGCTTAGGTATATAATTTATGATCTCATCGAATAATGGTGTAATATCCTGCATCAGGTGTAAGTTGGGCTCCAGGCCTGATTTACCCATTCTTGAGGATGTATAAAGAACCGGAAAATTTGCAGTTTCCTCATCAGCTCCAAGACTTATAAAAAGGTCAAAAGTATCATTTAGAGCCTTATTTATATTAGAATTCGGTTTATCTATCTTATTTATGACTACAATGATCTTATGATTAAGCTCAAGTGCTTTTTTTAAAACAAAACGTGTCTGCGGCATTGGTCCCTCCTGGGCGTCTACAAGCAGAAGCGAACCTTCCGCCATCTTTAAGACCCTTTCAACCTCGCCGCCAAAATCAGCATGGCCCGGGGTATCTATAATATTGATCTTTGTACCGTGCCAGACCACTGAGGCATTTTTCGAAAAAATTGTAATGCCTCGTTCCCTTTCAAGTTCATTGCTGTCCATTATGCAGTCTGTCGAAGCAACATCTTTGTTTAATTTTGTTTTAGATTGACGGAGCAGGGAATCTACCAGGGTAGTCTTTCCATGATCAACATGGGCAATAATTGCTATATTGCGAATTTCCATTATTTTTAAATCTCACATTATTCCTGCCGGGTAGTACCATGACTATTGCCGGATTTTATTTATTAAAATATCCTTTATGGCTTATTGAAGCTTTAATACTTTAAACCTCTTGCCGCATAATTACAACCTTTATTTAAATTATCGTATATATGGAGCCTAATAGTGCTCTGTATTTTCCTTATCGTATGGCCGAAAAAGTCTGTCATGGTACAACTTGGGAAGCTTGCAGAAGAACCAGGAATATGATTGAGTAATCTTATTGTTTAAAATAATTGTTAAAAAATATTTATATTTGATATAATTGCCATGATCTTTGAATATTGGGAAATTTTAGTAGAGATTAAAATTTACATCCGAAAGAGTGTAAAAAATAGATCATATGCTAAAAGGACCTGTTAAAAGTTCAGGGAATTATGCCCCGAGGTGTTAAGTAACCTAAGGTCGTAAGATTATGGTGAAAGATAACTCGGGGTTTTTATTTAGTAACTCTCTTTTCTTTGATAGTATTTTAATTAAGGGCTACTTGTTACCTGCTGTTACCTCTCTAAATTAAATATCGTAAAGCTTAGAGAACGGAAATTATTTGGAAGGAGGTATATATGCAAGGTAACAAACTATATGTAGGAAATTTTAGCTATTCTGTTACTGATGAGCAGCTAAAAGAACTTTTCTCCGCACATGGCACAGTTGAATCAGCCAAAGTAATCGGAGATAAGGGTTTCGGATTTGTTGAGATGTCAAGTTCAGAAGAAGCTGAAACAGCAAAAGAAGCTTTGAATGAAACAGAATTCAATGGAAGAACTTTAAGAGTTGATGAAGCTCGTCCACAGAAGCCAAGAACTGATAAAAGATATTAGATCAAGCTGAAAAATAGACCCTGC
>CAZKVA010000173.1:0-3764 GCA_964556035.1 uncultured Actinomycetota bacterium | reverse complement strand
ACTTCCTGCTATCGTCACCGTAGCTCTTGCCCTTGGAGTACAGAAGATGGCTAAAAACAATGCAATAGTAAGAAGGCTGAGTTCTGTTGAAACCCTTGGCGGAGTCTCCGTAATATGTACCGATAAGACAGGGACACTCACGGAGAATAAGATGATGGTCAGGAAGATATACACCGGACTCGACCCTGTAATCGAATATGATGATTATATAGAAAAATACGGAAAGACTTGCGGCAGCTCAGATGGGGATAATAGGAAAGATATTTTTCCATCACCGGTAAAACCGGATAGTAGACTGGCCCTTAAACTTCTTCTTAATAATGCAGTACTTTGCAATGATGCATACTACCTGGACAAGGAACAATGTGAGATCGCAGGTGATCCCACAGAAGCAGCTCTTATAGAACTGGCTGATTCATATTCCCTGGACAAGGATAATATGGAAGACAGATACAAGCGTGTGATGGAAGAACCTTTTGATTCGATCCGTAAGATGATGACAACCATCAATAAGACCAACCCGGATGACAGCAGCGGACATAATCATATTTTATTCTCAAAAGGTGCTCCTGAAGTCATCATGGAGAAATGTACAAAGATCATCAAGGACGGACAAATAAAAGATATGTCTGATTCTGATAGAGATAAGATAATAGACAATAATTCTCTGTTGGCGGGAAAGGCTATGAGAAATCTTGCTTTTGCTTTTAAATATCTCAGCAGACTTCCCGCTGAGGACGGCATAAGCAAAGAGGAGAAGGGCCTGGTCTACCTCGGTATGACGGGTATGATAGATCCTCCAAGGCCCGAAGTCTATGATGCTATAGCTAAATGCAAAAAAGCAAATATAAAGGTGATCATGGTGACCGGGGACCACAAGATCACAGCAACTGCTATCGGTACAGAACTTGGTCTTATGGATCTTGGAGACAGAGTCATAGACGGGATGGAATTTGATAGTATGACTGAAGCCGAACTGGAGGAACAGATCGAGGATATAAAAATATTTGCACGTGTATCTCCATCCAATAAAGTCGATATAGTCGATGCTCTTAAGAAAAAACAGCATATAGTCGCTATGACAGGAGACGGGATAAATGATGCTCCTTCCCTAAAAAAAGCTGATATTGGTGTGGCCATGGGTGTGGTCGGAACAGATGTGAGCAAAGAGTCCAGTGATATGATACTTACTGATGATAATTTTGCCACTATAGTAAAGGCGATCAGGCAGGGAAGAGTGATCTATGATAATTTAAAGAAGTTTATCCTTTTTCTTCTTTCCTGTAATATTTCTGAAGTATTAATAATGTTCGTCTCAATAGTTGTCGGAGATTATATCTTTTTTCTCATCACCGGCCAGAGAGGGTTCCTTTATATCCCGCTACTACCCGTGCAAATACTCTGGATGAACCTTATCACTGATGGTCTTCCTGCTATGGCTCTAGGAATAGATCCTCCGGAAAAAAATATAATGGAAAGGAAAGCGGTAAAAAAGAAGGAGCCCATCCTTAGTTCAAGAAGGCTTTTACTGGTAGGCTGGCAGGGTCTGGTCATGACCCTGGGAGCTTTATTTATATATTTTAGCGCACCAATATTTTTTAGTGACCAATCACATATATCCCAAACAATGGTATTTACGACCCTGGTTATCACACAGCTCCTGCATACATATAATTTCAGGTTCAATGACAGGGGAATATTCAGAAAGGATATCTTCGACAATAAGTATTTAAACATTGCAGTGGTGTTATCTATCTTGCTTCAAGGAGCCATCATATATATACCATGGCTCCAGGATATATTTAAGACCACAAGTCTGACACTTGAGAACTGGCTTCTTATAGCGGTAAGCTCCATAATACCGGTGCTTATAATAAATCTTATCAATGAGGTAATATATAAGAAAAGAAAGTCGGGAGTTTCTTACTAAAGGTGATATTATAATATGTGAAGAATTATGTGTTTTTATCTATACTGAAAAAATTCTTATTAATAGAAGAGTGATTGATTGAGTACGCAATATAAAGTCGGTAATTCTGTCCTTGAACTGGTCCTTGGGGATATAATCCTGCAGGAAACAGATGCGATAGTAAATGCTGCCAATAGCCAGCTTGCTCCTGGAGGAGGAGTCTCGGGAGCCATTCACCACGGCGCCGGGCCACAACTCTGGGATGAATGCGAAACTCTTGGTATATGCAGTACAAGTGAGGCAAAAATAACCAAAGGCTATAATCTCAATGCTGATTATGTAATACATACAGTAGGCCCGGTCTATGCCGGCAGGGTAAGCGATCCGGAAAATCTAAAGAACAGCTATCAGAATAGCCTTGACCTTGCTTCAAAAAAGAATTTAAAAAGTATATCTTTTCCTTCTATTTCTACGGGTGTGTTTGGATATCCTGTAAAGGAAGCTTCATATATTGCATTAAAAGCTATAATAGGCTGGATCAAACAACATCCCGGTATTGAACTAGTCAGGATGGTACTGCATTCCGAAGAAGATTATAGTATGTATAAATCTGCGCTTGATAATCTGATGTCAGATTAATGATTCATAGGTCCGTCTCACCATCACATAGTATCCGGCTACCTTATTATCTATTTATTGATATATAGAGGGCAGGACTCCATTTACTGGAATTCTTAATTATGAACACTTGGAATAACCGCAGTTTCTACAAACATAGCAACCTCCCTCGGGCTCCATTATCCCTCCGCAATCATCTTCGGGACATATCATTATAGAACGCGGACCCCCGGTTATATCAAAGTCAAATTTATTATATCCATTAAGTGAAAATTCAATAGCCTTCCCTATTGCATCGGGACACGAAAGTACATTGGTGTTAGGGTCTGCTATACATGTTATGCAGCGGATCCCCTCTAACTGACTCTTTATTTCTTCCAGGTCCATACCGGATCTTATTGATATAGAAAGAAGCCTTCCAACTACTTCAGTAAGTGCGGCACATCCTTCCTCGCCGGTATTAGTGAATACTTCGCATATCCCATGCTCATCAGCATTGACAGTTACATAAAGTTTTCCGCAACCGCCTATATTATATTTTTTTGTCATCCCTTGTGTGATATCAGGACGGGGCCGGGGCTTGATCGTAGGCATCGGTTCGACTGCTTCCATAGCTTCATTTATTCTGGTATTATCGTTTTCCTTTTTACCGGCCATAGTCTTTTCTGCCGTACCTTCTGTAGACTGTTTAATATTTCCAGCTTTCTTTGCCAGAGTCTCCGGAGCATCGGATTTTACATTCTCAGCATCTCTATTTTTACCTTTGACTTCAAGTACCTGTGCGTCCCTGCTTCCATCCCTGAATATTGTTATCCCCTTGCAGCCGAGCCTATATGAAAGCATATAGACATCCTCTACGTCCAGAACCGTTGCTGAATTAGCAAAATTTACTGTCTTTGATACAGCATTGTCAACAAATTTCTGGAATGCTGCCTGCGATCTTACGTGCCATTTAGGTGATACTTCATGGGCCGTCATAAATATCCTCTTATACTCTGAAGGTACTTCTTTTATATCTTTTATATGCCCCTTTTCTGCTATTCTCCCCATCAATTCCTTGCTGTAAAAGCCTTCCTCTTCTGCAATGCTCTTGAAATATTTATTCACTTCAAGAAGCTTATCATTATCCATTACATTCTTTACAAAAGAAATTGCAAACAAAGGCTCTATTCCGCTGGAACAATCGGCTATTATGCTCAGCGTTCCCGTTGGAGCAATAGTGGTTGTGGTAGCATTC
>CAZKVA010000172.1:0-3801 GCA_964556035.1 uncultured Actinomycetota bacterium | reverse complement strand
CTATCTTAAGCGGACAGGAGCCTGTCCGAGAACTTAACTCAGGCTTGTAGTCCTGTTTATTTGACATGCGAGCATGTACTCATTATAATAGTTATGAACATAAGCCCATAATAACTATGGTAGCATTAAAAATTATTTTAAGAGTTAAAGGCGGTTAAATGGATAAAGTATTAGAAGATACAAATATTGTAAAAAATATGGCAGGAGTAAAGAAAAAGTTTATGGTTTTCAGTGGAAAAGGCGGAGTAGGAAAAACTACAACTGCAGTAAATCTTGCCTACTCTATCATGTCTAAAGGTTATAAGGTGGGCCTCTTAGATGTAGACATACATGGTCCTGATGTGATAAAGATGATGGGACTTGAAAATCAAAAGCTTACGGGTACCGAAAACAGGATTGACCCGATTAAAGCTTTTTCTGCTATGAAGGTAATGAGTACAGCTTTAATGCTTGAGAGTGAAGACACTCCTGTCATTTGGCGGGGACCACTTAAAATAAAACTGATAAAGCAATTCTTAAGCGATGTAAACTGGGGCGATCTTGACTATATGATCATTGATGCTCCACCAGGTACTGGTGATGAACCTCTGAGTATTGTTCAGCTTGTGCCGGATCTTACTGGAGGCATAGTAGTCACCACACCCCAGAGCATAGCTATTCTGGATGCTAAAAAAAGCATAAGATTTGCCCAACAATTAAACTTAAATTATATTGGCGTAATTGAGAATATGTCAGGTTTTCTTTGCCCCCATTGCGGAGAAAGAATAGATGTCTTTAAAACCGGCGGAGGTCAAAGCATTGCTTCAGAAATGAAAGTTAATTTTTTAGGCAGGATACCTTATGATATTGAAATCATGAGCTTAAGCGACGATGGCCATGTTTATCTTAAAGATAACAAAAATGGAACACCGGCAAGCGAGGCATATAAACATATATCAAATAAAATTATTAACTTGAGTTAGATATCACGCATTATGCAATTGATATTATGGAAAATTTTTATTCTAAATTTAAAAAATGAATAAGAAAAAAGGCTTAAAAATATCTATACTTATAGATAATTATATAGAAATTTCCGGGCTTAAAGCAGAACATGGCTTATCCATGCTTATAGAGGAAGGAGATCATAAAATACTTTTTGACTGCGGGCAAAGCAGCCAGATGGTTAAAAATGCAAAAAAACTTGACCTGGAACTTGGTGATGTAAGCCAGGTAGTCTTAAGCCATGGGCATTATGACCACACAGGAGGACTTTCAGCGGTTTTAGATTTAAATAATGATATAGATGTATATGGCCATCCTGGAATTTTTGATAAAAAGTATAGCATGAAAAAACAGCAAAGATATATAGGCATACAGGAAAAACGGGAGTTTTACGAAAATAAAGGTGCAAACTTTAAGCTGTCTAATGAGAGTAGTAAACTGGCTAAAAATATTTATACTACGGGACAGATACCAAGGATGACAAGTTTTGAGAAGACGGACGATTCTTTTATGAAGATAGACAATGATGAATATATAAAGGACGAAGTTTTAGATGACCTTTCGCTGATTATCGAAAAGGATGAAGGAATCATACTTATACTGGGGTGTGCCCACAGCGGAATTATCAACATTCTAAAACATGTAGTTAAGATAACCGGAAGAGACAATTTTTTACTTATAATCGGCGGCATGCATCTGGCAGGAAAAAATGAACATTATGTGGAAAAGATATTGAATGAAATAAATAGATATAAGATTAGAAACCTGGCCCCGACTCATTGCAGCGGAGTGGCAAACTTACCATTATTTAAAAAATACTTTGGTAATAAGCTCATTTACGGGAGCACGGGAAAGGATTTTATATTTAGTTAAGGAGAAAATAAATATGTTCTATGGACCGGTATTATCCAGAAGGTTCGGTTATTCACTGGGAATTGATTTAATTCCCTTAAAAACATGCATATATGACTGCATATATTGCCAGTTAGGAAAGACTACAAATAAGACTATTGAAAGAAAAAGATATCTTGATATCGATTTTAATGGATTTGAAGTTGAACTGCTTAAGAAACTGGGTGAATGCCCTTACCTTAATTACATAACTTTTTCAGGATCAGGTGAGCCTACCCTGAACAGTGATATAGCCAGGCTGATAGGTATTGTTAAAAAAGTTACCGATATTCCAGTAGCTGTACTGACCTGTGGGGGAACACTTGGGTTTGGCAGCGTTATTGATGATATTAAAGAAGCAGACTTATTAAAAGTCTCGCTTGACGCTCCTGACGACAGGCTTCTTAAAAGAATTAACCGTCCCTGCAGGGAAATTATTTTTGATAAAAATATTTCAGGCATAAAAAGACTTCTAAATAGTTTTAATGGCGATGTATGGCTGGAAATAATGATACTGGAAGGTATAAACGATAGCCTTGGTTCTGCATACAAGTTTAGAGAAATAATTGAAGACCTTGGAGAGGGGATAAAAAAGATTCATATTAATACTGCAGTCAGGCCTTCAGCGGGAGATTACATGAAGCTGCCTTTAAAAGAAAGAATACAAGAGATAAAAAATATTTTAGGTAAAAAGACAGAATTAATTGGAAAAGTGGATACTAAAAAGTACAATAGAAAACTTTTATTGGTCGAAAAAGAGATCATGGAACTTCTTAAGAGAAGGCCGTCAGGTATGAATGATATTTCTCAGGCACTGGGCATTAATATAAATGAAGCAATAAAAATTGTTGATAAATTATTTGGTGAAGAAAAGATTATAGCCAGCTCAAGGGGAAACACCAAATATTATTTTATATCGGAGGAGAAAAAAGCTTAAAAGTCTTTTATTCATGGGAATATTCATTTATACTCCCCAATCAATTGTTTGTCCCACTATGTAAATACTCCAGCATTTTGTTTGTGATTAATCTCAACTGTTCCTCAAGAGATATATGCGCAATATTATCACCCTTTTGAAATCCATAATCTCCAAACTGCGCGTGATTACCTCCTTCTATTATGTAGAATTCAGTATCTTTCGGTAAGTTTACGCTGGTCTCGTCAAGTTTTTCTTTATCAATACCCATATCCCTTGTTCCAACAATGGATATTACTTTCCTTGTGTATTCGGATAAGTCATCAACTGAATATGAAGCCAATAATATTAGTCCGTCAATTATTTCCTGATTTTTGCTGGTATACTTTGCTGCCATAGACCCGCCAAGGGAGTGTCCGGCCATATACCAGCTGGAAATATCTGGATTATTTTCTATAATTTTATCTGCCTTGTTTATACCAAAGAAAGCCATATTAAAAGGCATTTTAGGTATAAATACTGTATAGCCATTATCGGCAAGAATTTTGGCTTCAACACTGTATGCCGAGACATCTACTTTCGCACCCTGATAAAGTATAACCCCTGTTCCATTAGGTTTTGTGGGGATAAATTCAATACCATTCTCAATAATAACAGTAGTATTTTTATCAGAAATCATATGGGCTTTTGCCAAATCTTTTGAGTTATAGTTTCCAGTACCCAAATAAATCAGGCTTACAACTATTAACACAACAAGTACTATGGAAAAAATTATTAAACCCTTTTTTACTTTTTTCATAAATCACCTTTCTCTATCTCCAATGAATAATACAACCATGGACATACTATGTAAATTTACTATTTGTATTTATATGAACAGATAAATTCACAAAAGGATTATCTAGTTCTTGAAACACGGTTTGAACTGTGCACATCCTCTGAGGATAGTAGACAAAGTTAAAACCAGAATTATTGGGTTGGAGAGACATTTTTATACCAAAATTTAATTG
>CAZKVA010000171.1:1342-3812 GCA_964556035.1 uncultured Actinomycetota bacterium | reverse complement strand
AATCAGAATATGATGTTTCCATTGACCGTATAGATATTGAGACCTTAAAGATCAAGCCGGGGATAATCCGCAGCAATTATGGGATATAACTGTATCTGTAAGGGACGGGGAAGTCATAAATATAGAAGCCGGGGACAGGACAGACAGTTCCTATGGGTTCGCAATAGATCTCGGTACCACTAAGATCGCAATACTTCTTGTGGACCTGGTATCAGGGGATACGGTAGACAGCAAGGGAATAATGAATCCCCAAATAAGCTTTGGTGAAGACTTGATGAGCCGCCTTAATTTTTCACTGCAGAATCAAGAGAATCTTGAAAAAATAAAAAGTATTGTCATTAAAAGGATTAGTGAAACCACCAGGGATCTTTGTAAGAAAAACAATATTTTATCTTCAGAAATACTTGAGATGACCCTTGCGGGAAATACTGCGATGCACCACCTTTTCCTGGGTCTTCCCGTAAAGCAGCTTGCACTCGCACCTTTTGTTCCGCTTACAAACAGCCCCATAGAGATAAAGGCTAGGGATATCGGAATAGAGCTTGCACCTGGCGCCTATATATACATGCCGCCGTCTATAGCCGGTTTTGTCGGTTCGGACCATCTTGCCATGATCCTTGGCACCGGTATTGATAGTAAAAAAGGTAATTATCTCGGGATAGATATCGGGACAAATACAGAGATAGCCCTGGTAAGTGAAGGCAGGATAACGAGTGTATCTACTGCTTCGGGCCCAGCTTTTGAGGGTGCCCATATCAAGCATGGCATGAGGGCAGCTCCGGGAGCGATCGAAAAAGTCTTTATCGACCAAAATACTTTTGTTCCTAATATACAGACCATAAATGATAAGACGCCAACCGGGATCTGTGGTTCAGGTATATTGGATGCAGTAGCAGAGCTTCTACGGACAGGGCTGATCGATAGACGGGGTAAATTTAATAAGGATAATAAGTATCTCTGCCAGGACACTAAGGGCCAGGTCCAATTTGTGCTTGCCCGTTCAAATAATGATAAGAACTCAGATAAAGGCGGGAAAGCCGGTAAAAAGGAAAATACGGAAGCCGGTGCCGCTGGCAATAACGGGGCGATGATGAATCAACAATGTTATGATAAAGATATCTCTATCAACCAGAAAGATATCGTAGAGATCCAGCTCGCAAAAGGAGCCATGAGGACAGGTATAGAAATACTTCTGGAAAATGCAGGTATCAGCTTTAATGATATTGATGGCATAATCATAGCTGGAGCATTTGGTTCTTATATAGATCCTAAAAATGTAGTCAATATAGGGATGTTCCCAAAAGTTAGCCTCGAAAAGATCTCCCAGGTCGGTAATGCTGCAGGAGTGGGCGCCAAGATGATGCTTCTTTCAAAGGTAGAGAGAAAACGCTCAGAAAAAATAGCCCAGGATACTAATTATCTCGAGCTTACAGTATTTCCAAGTTTTACAGATCATTTTGTGGCAAGCATGCAGTTTCCGGAGCCTGAAGATATAGTTTTGTCTTAATTCTTATATACCAGGATCAATAAATGCTTGAAATATTTTTGTTTTTTAATACAATTTTCATTATCTTTTTATAATTTGACGATTTAGTAAGGTTTGTTAAAGAAAATTTATGAGAAGCAAGACTTTTAAGACAATAAAAATAATAGTTTTTATTTTTTTATCCATAGTAATCCTTATTATATATGCTGGAGCTTTGACAGCCTGTGATGGAAGCATCGCAAGTGACATGGCCGCATCAAATAGTGAAACGCAAAAGTTAACCATATATAGTACCAGATTGCTTGTAGGCAGTGACACTGCTTATCCTCCTTTTGAATATATCGAGGATGGCAAGATTGTAGGGTTTGATATTGATATAGCATCAGAGATAGCAAAAAGGCTCGAAAAGGATCTTGAGATCGTACATATCACATGGGACTGTACTTATAATATGCCGGAAGACACCAAGGTCGATATGGTCATATCAGCATTAACCAGAACCGAGGATAAAGAAGAAATGGCTGACTTTTCGGACCCTTATTATATTATGGAATATATGCTGATAACACTTTCTGAAACAGAATTAAAATTGCGGGAAGATTTTAAAAATAAGAAGATCGGGATACTGACTGATAAAAAAGAAGATCTCCCGGCTCAGTATCTTAAAGATTTTGCCATAGAGACCTATAGCGATGTCATCCTGATGATAGAGGGTTTAAAAAACAAAGATATCGAAGGTATGCTTATTTCCATTCCTCTCGGGAAAAGTATTATTGAGGAAAATAATGACCTGTTTACCATTATTGAAATAATCAAATCTGAAAGAGAATATAATATTGTATTCATGGAGGGAAGCCCTTTAAAGGATGAAGTTAATAGTATCCTGGAAGAGATGCGGCAGGAAGGCACCTATCAGGAAATATATGATAAGTGGTTTGCTATAATTAAATGATCCGGTTCCGATGATCTGGTGTATTAATTTTT
>CAZKVA010000171.1:0-1242 GCA_964556035.1 uncultured Actinomycetota bacterium | reverse complement strand
TTAATTTTTTTTATATCAGTGATATAATAATCCATTAGTAAAAGCAACTCTTGAATAGTTAATATAATAATTATATTTAAGGAATGGGGGATACATGCTTATTATCGGTGAGAATATCAGTATTACAGCCAAAGCAGTAGGGGAAGCCATAAGGGAAAGGGATCCCAAACCGATCGTCGATCTTGCAAAAGCACAGAAAGAAGCCGGTGCGAACTATATAGATGTAAATATCGGCCCTGCTACAAAAAAGGGTGAAGAGCTGATGCAATGGATGGTAAAGATAATCCAGGATGGAACCGGCCTTCCGCTGGCACTCGATACAAAAAATATCAGCGCTATTGAAGCCGGCCTTGAGATCCACGAAGGGGCAGCAATGATAAACTCAGTTACCGGCGACCAGGACAAACTTGATGCCCTGATGCCGCTTGCTGGTAAATATAATGCAAAGATAATAGGTATAGCCCTTACGGATAAAGGTGTTCCGCCAGACGTAGACAGCAGGCTTGAGATAGTTATGAATATTGTAAGCTCTGCCATGGCGCATGGAGTTTCATTGGAGGATCTCTATCTTGATCCCATAGCTCTGCCGGTAGCTGTACTTCAGGAACAGGTATATAACTGTATTGAGGCCCTGAAAGTCTTCAAACAGATAAAGGAACTGATGGGGCTTCCCGAACAGCCTAAGTCTACAATCGGACTCAGTAATATTTCCCAGTCATCACCAAAAGAGCTCAAGAGCCTTATTAACAGGACAATGCTTGTGGTCCTATTGTCACATGGTCTCGACAGTGCAATAATTGATCCAATGGATAAAGATCTTATGGATGCGGTAAAGACTTTTGATATATTAAATAATAAGACACTCTATGCCCACTCATATCTTGATTGACACAGAGTTACAATCTGAACTCAGAGTTTTGTGATTGAATGGGAGTATCTGATTTTATAATAATTATATAAGTGATCTCTTATATAATTTTAATAATTGATTATTTATTTATTGAATTTAGATGCAAGTTTGTGCTAGAATTATAATTAGGGTAAGCTAATGTAGGCGTCCAAATCTTCGGAGGCTTACCCTCTTTTTTTAAATTCATTTATATAAATACTGATGTAAGTAGGCTTATTATTTACATATTTAATACTTTAATAATATGTAATAATGTTGGGTAAGTTTCAATAGTTTAATAAATTGAGTATTTTAGGTAAAAATAATAAAATAATCTATTAAAAAAAATGTTG
>CAZKVA010000170.1:0-3875 GCA_964556035.1 uncultured Actinomycetota bacterium | reverse complement strand
AAAATCAACTTTCTCTATAGTAAGTATTATATTGCCTTGCCCATGCAAGTGACTTAAAATGTAGCAGTCCCAGTGGTAAGCCTACTGCATAAGGGAACAGACCCGGCCTATTAAATATACTCCAGAAGAGTAAATTCCAGTAGTAATGCCTTCCCTTATCCCTGATGCCCAGAAACCACAATGAAGATAATAAACCCCTGATATGATAGAAACGAATTTTTGGAGGCTTAACTTTTTTAGGTCTATACTCTCTTAAAAATGTTCTTATTCTTTCAAAATAAAATTTGGGTGAATAAATGGTTTTTAGTACCTCTAAATGACCATCGATTAGTGTATTGGCATTCATTATTGGGATAAAGTTTAAATCATATAGTTCTGAAGTATTCCCACTGCTGTCTTCTTTATTATCTATTAGTCTATTGGCCTTTTTCAATCTATCGTGCAGTCTGCTTTTAGGTGAGACAGTGAGGAGTCCTACCATTGCTGCAACGATTCCACTTTTCTGGATAAAGTCGATCTGGTTCTGAAATACAGTCTCTTTATCACTATCAAAACCAAGAATAAATCCTGCATTGACTTCAAAGCCCATATTCTGCATTTTTTTAACAGATTCAAGAAGATCTCTATTTATATTATGATATTTGCCGCATTCTGCGAGTCCGTCAGGATCTGGAGTTTCTATACCTACAAATACAGTTGCAAACCCGGCATCTGTCATCATTTCCATAAGCTCCTGGTCATCTGATAGATTTACTGACACCTGTGTGCTCAGGGCAAAAGGATATTTTCTTTCTTTTTGCCACTTTATGAGTGCCGGTAAAATTTCCTTTTTTAGAATAGACTTATTTCCTATAAAATTATCATCAACAAAAAATACTCCTGCCCTCCAGCCAAGTTCATAGACTGAATCCAGTTCTGCAAGTATCTGTTCCTTGCTTTTTATGCGGGGAATTCTTCCGTTGAGATGGACTACATCACAGAATTCACAGTTAAAAGGGCAGCCTCTTGAAAGCTGCATGCATACTGAATTGTAATTAGACAGATCAATAAGATCCCATGCGGGTATGGGAGCTTTTTTTATAGGTGGAAATCTCTTATTTGAATATATCTTCTTAAGATCATTATTTTCCATATCCTTTATAAGAGTGGGGATTATTTCCTCTGATTCACCTAAAACAAGGGTGTCTATATAGGAAAATTCCTCCCATCCTGTTGTAAAAAGGGATCCGCCGGCAATAACGGTCTTACCGAGTTCGTGGACCCTATTAAATACACTGACAGTGGAATGTTTCTGGCCTATTATTGAACTTATAAGTACATAATCTGCCCATTCTATATGTTCATCTCTTAAGGTCTCACCACAATTCATATCAATTAATTTCTTTTCCCAATTGTCTGGAAGCATGGCTGCAACAGTTAAAAATCCAAGTGGAGGATATGCAGCTCTCTTACCCAATACTTTTAAGACTTTTTTAAAATTCCAGAAAGTATCTTCATATTCCGGATAAATAAGTAAAATATTCATTAGACCTTCTTTTTTTAATTTAATTGAAAAAAATGATTTGCTGTTTAATTAATAAACAACAAATCATTATTATGAAGAATTAAATTTACACACAGATCTTTTTAAAAACCTTAATGTAATTTTTTATTTAATACCTTCCACCGAAGTTTCTGTCAGATCTTGGCTTCTGTGGACGAGCTTCATCAACTCTTAAAGTTCTTCCTCCGAAGTCTGTCTCATTTAAAGCTTCTTTTGCTTTTTCAGCTTCTTCTGAGCTTGACATTTCAACGAATCCGAAACCTTTGTCTCCAATAACACTGGCACTTTTGACCTCGCCAAATGGGGCAAACAATTCTTCCAGTTGAGCATCTGTTGTAGAGTAAATAAAATTACCTACATATAGTTTACTACCTTCCATACATACCTCCTTTAAAAAATAATTTCCCTAAAAGCTTGATAACATTTCTTTTGGAGAGGTAGCGAAAAATAGTAGACCGCTCTAAATAAAATATCATTAAACAAAAGAGAGCCTCAAGTCTATGATTGATTGTGTAAAATGTCAAATAAATTTTTGGCTAAAATTCTTGTTTATTTGATATGGATTTTATTATTTAAAGTATATAAAGATTATAATATAAAAGATTATTTGAGAAAAATTTGAACTAATTATTTAAATATTAGACAATATACTAATAGAAGTTCTATTAAATGCCTCTGGCAAAGAGAAAGGAAAAAAAATGACTGAAAACATGCAAATATATAAATGTGAGGTCTGTGGTAATATTATAGAAATGGTACACCCCGGCAAGGGACAGCTTGTATGCTGTGGTCAGAACATGGCATTATATGAGGAAAATTCCACTGATGCCGCTGTTGAAAAACATGTACCCGTAATGGAGAAGACTTCTGATGGGTACAAAGTCACTGTAGGAAGTGTGGCCCATCCCATGGAGGAAGAGCATTATATTGAGTGGATAGAGATAATCACTGGAGGACTCTCTGCAAGGAAATTTTTAAAACCAGGGGATGCCCCGGAAGCGGTTTTTTGCATTGACTCAGACGATGTAGTGGCGAGGGCATATTGCAATATTCACGGACTGTGGAAATCATAAGATAAGCTCATAAAATTAGGAATTTTTGGCCGCATCTTTAAATATTAAGGTGTGGTCAAAATTTTATAGATCAAAAATAATGGCAGATAGAATGGAGTGATACAGATGACAGCAAACCAGATCACGCGTGATGTCTTTTTTGTAGGTGCGATAGACTGTGAAAGAAGGTTATTTGATGAGCTTATCCCTCTTCCGGAGGGAACCTCATATAATTCATATCTTGTAAAGGGAAGTGATAAGACAGCTCTTATTGATAGTGTGGACCCACCGATGATAGATGTTCTTTTAGGTAATTTATCGGAATTGGGTATAGAAGAAATCGATTATATAATCTCACTTCATGGCGAGCAGGATCATTCTGGTTCCATCCCAGAGCTTATAAATAAGTTCCCTCAGGCCCGGGTAGTTACAAATAAGAAATGCATGAATACACTTATTGACCATCTGCAGATCTCTGGGGATAGATTTATTGTAGTGGAAGATGGCGGGGAACTTTCATTGGGGGATAAGACATTTAAATTCATTTTGACTCCATGGGTCCATTGGCCGGAAACCATGTCCACTTATCTTGTGGAGGATAAAATACTTTTTTCCTGTGATTTTTTCGGTTCGCATTATGCAACAGATAAGATCATGGTTTCCGAAACGGGATGGGAAAAGATCGAACCGGCTGCGAAAAGATATTTTGGGGAAATAATGCTTCCCTTTGTTACGAGTATCAGGAAGAATATTGAGAAACTAAAAAATTATGATATAAAGCTTATAGCACCCAGCCACGGACCGGTCCATGATGATATAAGTCTTATAATGGGCTCCTATAAAGAGTGGTCATCCGATAAGCTCACCAGCAAAGTAATTATTCCCTATGTATCCATGCATGGAAGTACAGAAATAATGGCCAGGCACCTTAAATCCTCCCTGGAGAAAAAAGGTGTAGAAGTATTACTTTTCCACCTGACGGAAGATGATCTTGGAGATCTTGCTGCGGCACTTATTGATGCGGCTACAATTGTAATAGCTACACCGACAGTTCTTGCTGGGCCCCATCCTCAGGCTATCTATGCAGCCTATCTGGCAAAAGTTTTGAGGCCGAAAGTCAGGTTCATATCCATTATTGGCTCATATGGCTGGGGAGGAAAGACAGTCGAGATACTTGCAGATATTGTATCGACTCTTAAAGCTGAAATACTTGATCCGGTCATAATAAAAGGCCATCCAAAGGATGAAGATCTAGAAGCTCTTGAGGACCTTGCGGATAA